>NZ_JBHYZV010000099.1:869-23074 GCF_042753905.1 Streptomyces sp. NPDC059248
GTTCCGCGGCGGGCGGGACGACCGTGACCGGGATCGTGGTCCGCGTCGTGACGACCGCCCCTCCTTCGAGCGCCGCGACGACCGGCGTGACGACCGCCCCAGCGGTGGTGGGTTCCGCCGTGACGACCGGCGTGACGACCGTGGTCCCCGTCGTGACGACAACCGCTCCGGCGGCGGCTACCGGGGTCCCCGTGACGACCGGCGCGACGACCGTCCGTCGTTCCGCCGCGACGACGACCGCGATCGCGGTGACCGCGGCGGCTACCGCTCCCACGACCGGCGGGACGACCGCCGTGACGACCGTGGTGGTCGCCCCACGGGCGGCGGCGAGCGGTCCGGTGGGTTCCGTCGTGACGACCGGCGGGATGACCGTCCCAGTGGTGGTGGGTTCCGTCGTGATGAGCGTCGTGACGATCGGCCCGGCGGCGGTGGCGGCGGTTTCCGGCGTGACGACCGTGACCGTGGCGGGTTCCGCGGCGGGCGGGACGACCGTGACCGGGATCGTGGTCCGCGTCGTGACGACCGCCCCTCCTTCGAGCGCCGCGACGACCGGCGTGACGACCGGCGTGACGACCGTCCCAGCGGTGGTGGGTTCCGCCGTGACGACCGGTCCGGCGGGTTCCGTCGTGATGAGCGTCGTGACGACCGCGGTGGTGAGCGCTCCGGTGGGTTCCGTCGTGACGACCGGTCGACGTTCCGCCGCGACGACGACCGCGGTGGCTACCGCGGTGGTCGCCCCGCAGGGCGTCCCGGCGGCGGCGGTCACGACCGCGATCGTGACCGTGACCGGGACCGCGGGGGACGGCCCGGCGGTGGCTACGGGCGTCGTGACGACCGGTCCGGCGGCGGTTTCCGTCGTGACGACCGCGACCGGGACCGCGACCGGCCCGAGCGCGAGCCCGTCAAGCGGCTGCCGATCCCGGACGACGTCACCGGTGAGGAGATCGACAAGGACATCCGGCAGGAGCTGCAGAGCCTGCCGAAGGGCCTCGCCGACGATGTCGCGCGCAACCTCGTCATGGTCGCGCGGCTGATCGACGAGGAGCCCGAAGAGGCGTACGCCTACTCCCGGGTGGCTCTGCGGCTGGCGTCCAGGGTCGCCGCGGTCCGCGAGGCCGCCGGGTTCGCCGCGTACGCCACGCAGAAGTACTCCGAGGCGCTCGCCGAGTTCCGGGCCGCGCGGCGGATGACCGGTGGGGTCGAGCTGTGGCCCGTCATGGCGGACTGCGAGCGCGGCCTCGGACGGCCCGAGCGGGCGCTGGCGATGGCCGGCGAGCCCGAGACGCAGAAGCTGGACAAGGCCGGACAGGTCGAGATGCGGCTCGTCGCGGCCGGGGCCCGGCGCGACATGGGGCAGCTGGACGCCGCCATCGTGACGCTCCAGAGCCCCGAGCTGGCGTCCAGCTCCGTACAGCCGTGGACCGCGCGGCTCCGGTACGCGTACGCCGACGCCCTCTTGGCGGCCGGTCGCGAGGCCGAGGCCCGTGAGTGGTTCGCCAAGGCGCTGGAGGCCGACAAGGACGGGGCGACCGACGCCTCCGACCGGCTGGCGGAGATCGACGGGGTCGAGTTCGTCGACGTGTCGGACGACACGTCCGACGACTCCGACGACGCGGCGGACGACGACGATTCCGACGAGTCCGAGGACGAGTCCGAGGGCGGCGACGTCCGGGGTGACGCGGACGGCCGCGACGCCTGAGCGCGAGTGATGAGATGACGAGAGGAGGGGCGGTCCCGTTCGGGGCCGCCCCTCCTCTCGTTCGTACGCGGGCCGAGCGCGAGCGCGTTACTCGAGGGCGAGGCTCCGCAGCACAAGACCGGTCGCCGGCTTCGGGCCGAAGGACGTCGACTTGCGGGGCATGGTGACGCCCTGGCGTGCCAGGTCGCGGACGATCTCCTCACGGACGGGATGGAGCAGCACCGCCGTACCGCCGTGCCGTTCGGCGTGCTCGACGGCCGCCGCCGTGTCATGGATGTACGCGATCTCGTCCGGGCTGTCCGGTACGTGCCACAACTCCTCCAGCACCGTGGCGTGCAGCACGGTCGCGTCGAGGGTGCGCCACGCCTCGGGGCGGTCGGCGCGGACGGTCCGCGCCAGCAGGGCCGGATCGGGACGGTCGGCGAGATGGAAGGAGCCGTCCCCGGCGAGCAGGAAGGCGTTGCCGTCGGCGACCGCGTCGGCGAGGGCGTCCAGCGCCCGGGGCAGCGGCCCGTCGACGCGGCGTACCCGGAACGCGTCCCCGGCGGTCAGTGCCGCGAGGGCGGCCGGGACGGGAAGGCGCCGGATCACGCGGTGGATCGCCCGGACCCGCAGGGGGTAGCGGGCGGTGTCGACGAGGAGGACCAGGCCGTAGCTCCACGGGCCGGGATCCGGGTGCTCGGCGCGCAGCCGCAGATAGGTCGCCCACCGGTGGTGTCCGTCGGCGATCAGCGCCTGGCGGTCCGCGAGGTCCTTCTCCACCTCGGCGATCGCCGCCGGGTCGGTGAGGGCCCACAGGCGGTGGCCGAAGCCGTCCTCGGTGGTGGTGGCGAGCAGCGGGGGCCGCCGGACGGCCGCCTCGACGACGGCCGTCGCGCCGGTGGCCTCGCCCTCGCCGCGGTAGGTGAAGAGGAGCGGTTCGAGGTTGGCGTCCGTGGTCCGCATCAGGGCCGCGCGGTCCGCGACGACGTCCGGCATGACGTCCTCGTGCGGCAGGACGACGCCGTCGGCGGGCTCGGAAAGCGCGAGGGCGCCGATGAGGCCGCGCTGGATGAGGTCGCCGTGACGCTGTTCGTAGACGTAGAGGGCGGGTTCCGGATCGGCGGCGAGCACTCCGTCGGCGAGCCAGCGGGCGAGGGTGTCGGCGGCCCTGCGGTGGCGGGCCTCGGCCGTCCCGGCCTGCGGCAGGATCAGCCGGACGATGTTGTACGGATCCGACGACTCCAGGTGGGCGAGTCCGTCGGGCCGGACGACGACGTCGTACGGGGGTGAGGTCACGGCGGCGAGGGAGCCGACGCGTTCGGGGACGTAGCGCAGTCCGCGGAAGGGGAGCAGACGCAGGCCGTCGGTGGCCGCGGGACCTTCGCTGTTCATCCGAGCATCGTAAGCGCGTGCCGCGATGCGCGATGATCGGGGGAGTGACCGCGTTGCGAGGAGTTGACGGATGAGTGGGCGGCAGATCAGGAACCGGCCGGACGGGTGCGCGCAGGCGCTGAGCACGGCGTACGACACCGCCCTGCTCGACCTCGACGGGGTCGTGTACGCGGGCGGGCATGCCATCGGGCACGCCGTCGAATCGCTGCGGACCGCGCGGGACGGGGGGATGCGGCTCGCGTACGTCACCAACAACGCGCTGAGGCCCCCGGACGAGGTGGCGCGGCATCTGACCGAACTGGGGGTGCCCGCCGAACCCGCCGAGGTGATCACCTCGGCGCAGGCCGCGGCCCGGCTGATCGCCGAACGGGTCCCGGCCGGGTCCCGGGTACTGGTGATCGGCGGTGAGGGGCTGCGCGTCGCGCTCCGGGAACGCGGCCTGGTGCCGGTCGAGTCGGCGGACGACGATCCGGTGGCCATCGCGCAGGGATACGGCGGGCCCGAACTGCCGTGGGGGCGGTTCGCGGAGGCGTGTTACGCGATCGCGCGCGGCGTGCCGTGGTTCGCGTCCAACACGGATCTGACGATCCCGAGCGCCCGGGGCATCGCGCCGGGCAACGGCGCGGCAGTGGAGGTCGTGCGGATCGCCACGGGCGCCGAGCCTGAGGTCGCGGGGAAGCCGCTGCCACCGATGCACCGGGAGACGATCCTGCGGACCGGGGCGCTGCGGCCCCTGGTGGTGGGGGACCGGCTGGACACCGATATCGAGGGCGCGTTCAACGGGGAGGTGGACTCCCTGCTGGTGCTGACCGGGGTGACGGACCCGGCGCGGCTGCTGGCGGCGGAGCCGCGGCACCGGCCCACATATGTGGACGCGGATCTGCGGGGACTGCTGACCGGGCAGCCCGAGGTGACCGGTGACGCGGCGGCCGGGTTCGGCTGCGGCGGCTGGACCGGAGCTGTACGGGACGGGGCTCTCGTCCTCGACGGCGAGGGCGCCCCGCTGGACGGGCTGCGGGCGCTGTGCGCGGCGGCGTGGACGGCGGCCGGTACGGGGACGTACGGCGCGGACCCGGGGAAGGCGCTGGCCCGGCTCGGATGGTGAGCCGGCCGGGGAAGCGGGCCGGCCGGATCGGCGGGCCGCCGCCGTGCGGCCGGACCTTCGGGAGGAGTCGGAGGGTAGGCTAACCTAACTTCCTATTGGTGTTGTGTGGGTCCGTACGGGGCCGTGGCCCGGAGCAGGCCGCCGGACCGCGGGCCCTCGATCCTGGAGTACGACCCCTATGCAGCGACTCACCGCGGAATCGGTCACCCTCGGCTACGACCGGCGGATCATCGCCGAGGAGCTGACGGTGGCGATCCCCGACCACTCCTTCACGGTGATCGTGGGGCCCAACGCCTGCGGCAAGTCGACCCTGCTGCGGGCCCTGTCGCGGATGCTGAAGCCCACCGAGGGCCGGGTACTGCTGGACGGCCGGACCATCCACTCCATGCCCGCGAAGAAGGTCGCGCGGATCCTCGGGCTGCTGCCGCAGACGTCGGTGGCGCCGGACGGGATCACCGTCGCCGACCTGGTGGCCCGGGGCCGCTACCCGCACCAGGGCCTGCTGCGGCAGTGGTCGCCGGAGGACGAGCGGATCGTCCGCGAGTCGATGGCGGCCACCGGCGTCGGGGAGCTGGCCGACCGCTATGTCGACGAGCTGTCCGGCGGGCAGCGCCAGCGGGTGTGGATCGCCATGGCGCTGGCCCAGCAGACCCCGCTGCTCCTGCTCGACGAGCCGACCACATTCCTCGACATCCAGCACCAGCTGGAGGTCCTCGACCTCTGCGCCGAACTCCACGAGACCCAGGGGCGGACGCTGGTCGCGGTGCTCCACGACCTGAACCAGGCGGCGCGATACGCCACCCATCTCGTCGCGCTCGCCGACGGCCGGGTGGTCGCCGAGGGCGCGCCGGCGGACGTGGTCACGGCGGAGCTGGTGGAGGAGGTCTTCGGGGTACGGAGCCGGGTCATCGAGGACCCCGAGTCCGGGACGCCCCTGGTGGTGCCCGTGGCCCGGCGGCGTACCGCGGTCGTGTCCCCGGCCGAGCCCGTCGCGGCGGTCAAGGAGCTGTAGGGACGGGTGTTTTCGGCCGGGCCGCCGACCGGTCAGAGCAGGGATCTCAGGCGCATCAGATCGCGGAAGCCGGCCTCCAGCCGGACCCGGCCCGCCGCCCACGCCCGGCCGAAGTTCAGCCAGCCGTCGACCATCGCCAGGAGGTCGTCGCCCGTCATCGCCAGCCGGATCGCGGCCTTCTCCCGCGGCGGGCCCTCGTGCTCGTCCGCCACCTCGATCACGCCTTCCCGGATCCGACCGGTGAAGGTGAGGTCCAAGTCCGTGATGTGGCAGCTCAAGGAGCGGTCGAGCGCCGTGGCGGCCCGGACGTCGCCGTCCGACCGCGCGAGATTGTCACTGAGTCTGCCGAGTGCCTCGCGGCACTCTTCCTTCGTCGCCATCGTGATCGACCGTACCCCACACCTTCGGGGTAGCGTCGGGGCATGAACGACGTGACGCCCGGAGACCCGGGCCCGGGTCCCGAACGCGACGGCGCGTACGGGACGTACGAGGGCGGGACCCACGACGGCGGCGGACGGCCGGCGGAGGCCGCCGCGGACGGTGGCGTCCCGGCCGTCGCCCCGTACGAACCGGCCGCGCCCGCGCCGCTGGGCGTGGTGCGCGCCCCGACCGGGAACACCGAGGTGGACACCGTCCTGGAGCGCCTCGCCGACGCCGACCACCTCCCGGCCGACGGACACCTGGAGGTGTACGAGGATGTACACCGGGGTCTGCGCGACGTCCTGGGCGCGCTCGACACGCCCGACCGCACCGCGCACCACCCCGCGCAGCCCGTCCCGCACGACCACAGGAGCTGAACCGAACGTGGCAGGAGTCGCCCGCCGTCGCCTCGACGCCGAGCTGGTACGCCGTAAACTCGCGCGCTCGCGCGAGCAGGCGAGCCAGCTGATCGCCGCCGGGCGGGTCACCGTCGGCGGCACGACCGCGACCAAGGCGGCCACCCAGGTGGAGACCGGCGCCGCGATCGTGGTCACCGACGACGGAGACGGCCCCGACTACGTCTCCCGCGGCGGCCACAAACTCGCGGGCGCGCTCGCCGCCTTCACCCCCCTCGGCCTGGTCGTCGAAGGGCGGCGCGCGCTCGACGCCGGGGCGTCGACCGGCGGCTTCACGGACGTCCTGCTGCGCGCGGGCGCCGCGCACGTCTTCGCCGTCGACGTCGGCTACGGACAGCTTGCCTGGTCGCTGCAGAGCGACGACCGGGTCACCGTCAAGGACCGCACCAATGTCCGCGAACTCACCCCCGAGGCCCTCGACGGCACCTCCGTCGACCTGGTGGTGGGGGACCTGTCCTTCATTCCGCTCGGACTGGTGCTGCCCGCCCTGGTGCGCTGTACGGCACCCGGCGCCGATCTGGTGCTGATGGTCAAACCGCAGTTCGAGGTGGGCAAGGAACGGCTCGGCAGCGGCGGTGTCGTCCGCAGCGCCGAACTGCGCAAGGAGACCGTACGGACCGTGGCCGGCCAGGCCGCGGCCCTCGGACTGGGCGTTCTGGGCGTCACCGCCAGCCCGCTGCCCGGTCCGTCCGGCAATGTCGAGTACTTCCTCTGGCTGCGGGCCGGGGCGCCCGAGCTGGACCCGGCGGACGTCGATCGAGCAGTGGCGGAGGGACCTCGTTGACCACACCGGCGAAGACCAACGAACGGACCGTCTTCCTTCTCGCGCACACCGGCCGCAAAGCTGCCGTCCGCAGCGCCGAACTCGTGGTCGAGGGGCTGCTCCGCAGCGGCCTCGGCGTCCGCGTCCTCCAGGCGGAGGCGGCGGACCTGCCGCTGCCCCCGGCCGTCGAGACCGTGCCCGAGGCGACCCCGCGCGCCCTCGACGGCTGTGAACTCCTGATCGTGCTCGGCGGGGACGGGACCCTGCTGCGCGGCGCCGAGTTCGCCCGCGCCTCCGGGGTGCCGATGCTCGGGGTCAACCTGGGCCGGGTCGGCTTCCTCGCCGAAGCCGAGCGCGACGACCTCGACCGGGTCGTCAACCGGGTCGTCGACCGCGCCTACGAGGTCGAGGAGCGGATGACCATCGACGTGGTCGTCCACCGCAACGGCGACGTCGTCCACCGCGACTGGGCGCTGAACGAGGCGGCCGTGCAGAAGAACTCCCCGGACCGGATGCTGGAGGTGGTGCTGGAGATCGACGGGCGCCCGGTCACCGCGTTCGGCTGCGACGGCATCGTCTGCGCCACCCCCACCGGCTCCACGGCCTACGCCTTCTCGGCGGGCGGCCCCGTGGTCTGGCCCGAGGTGGAAGCGCTGCTGATGGTCCCGATCAGCGCCCACGCCCTCTTCGCCAAGCCCCTGGTGACCTCGCCGACCTCGGTCCTCGCGGTGGAGGTGCAGGAGCACACACCGCACGGGGTGCTGTGGTGCGACGGGCGCCGGACCGTCGAACTGCCGCCGGGAGCACGGGTGGAGGTCCGCAGGGGGGCCGTACCGGTACGGCTGGCCCGGCTGCACCACGCGTCGTTCACGGACCGGCTGGTGGCGAAGTTCGCGCTGCCGATCGCGGGCTGGCGGGGGGCGCCGCCCGCGCAGTGACGGTTCCGGGCCGGACCCGTCGGCCCGGGTCGGCCGGTTCGGGTCGGCCGGTTCGGTGGCCTCAGCCGCCGACGGCCCGGCCGCCGAACAGCATCAGCACGGCCGTCGCCAGGACGAGCACGCCGAGGACGAGGGGAAAGAGCACGGAGTACGCGCGCGGGCCCGAGCGCGTGACCAGGGTGGGGTCCTCCGGGTCGTAGACCACGTCGACGGCCGTGCCCGTCTCGTCGTCGATGAACACCGTCCGCAGCGACACCGCGTCCCGGACCTCCTGCCCCTCGGCCGTGGTGAAGGCCAACAGGGGGAAGAGCTGGTAGGTGCCGCGGACCGGACGGTAGCCCGTGATCCTGCCCCGGACGGTGATACCGCGGCGGCGCAGTTGCCGCAGGGCGAAGGTCCGCCGCGGGCGGCTGCGGGCCGGTACGCCGGCCGCGGCGATCCGGCACCCCACCGGCACCATCCACAGGGCCTGGAAGGTGAGGATGGCCGCGAAGACCGGTTCCTCCGTGGCCAGGGTCACCTTCAGGACCACCGCGAACCAGCCGAGCCAGACCGCCCCGTACAGGATCCGCCGTCCGTCGGCCGCGTCGCGGATCCGCCGCAGCGGGGAAGGGCGCGTGACGACCGAGATCCGGACCTCCGCCGCGTCCACCGGCGGGGCGTCGGCCACCGCCCGCGCCAGCCGGGCCCGGAACGCCTCGGCCGCGTGCGCGTGCTCCGCGGGCAGGAACAGGAAGGGGACGGGGCCGGTGCCCTCCGGCAGGACCACGCCCTGCCGGAACCGGACCGTGACGCCCGCGCGCGGGCCGGGACCGTCCGTCTCCACCGCCCGGACCGCCGCCACCGGTATCTCCCATGCCGTCCGGCCGTGCGTGAACAGCAGGCGGGAACCGTCGAAACGCGCGGCCGCGTGCCCGGAGGCGATCACCAGTTCTGGTGAAGTGTTTTCCGGCATCAGCGGAGCATAGAGCCACGGCTGTCCGGTCGTACCAGGTGATGACGGTGATATCGGCACGGGGTCGGCGTCGCGCGCCGGCCAGGAAACCTCGTATGGTCGTGTCCGTGTTGGAGGAGATGCGGATACGGTCACTCGGGGTCATCGACGACGCCGTCGTCGAGCTGTCCCCCGGATTCACCGCGGTGACCGGTGAGACAGGCGCGGGCAAGACCATGGTCGTCACCAGCCTGGGGCTGCTGCTCGGCGGGCGCGCCGACCCCGCCCTGGTGCGGATCGGCGCGAAGTCGGCTGTCGTCGAGGGCCGGATCGCGGTGGCGTCCGGCACGTCCGCGGCCGTGCGCGCCGAGGAGGCGGGTGCCGAGCTGGACGACGGCACCCTGCTGATCAGCCGGACCGTTTCGGCGGAGGGCCGCTCCCGGGCCCATGTCGGCGGCAGGTCCGTACCCGTCGGGCTGCTGGCGGAACTCGCCGACGACCTCGTCGCCGTCCACGGCCAGACCGACCAGCAGGGACTGCTGCGGCCCGCCCGGCAACGGGCGGCCCTCGACCGGTACGCGGGCGCCGCGCTCTCCGGACCGCTCGCCGACTACACCACCGCCTACCGCAGACTGCGGGCCCTCACCGCCGAACTCGACGAGCTGACCACCCGGGCCCGGGAACGCGCCCAGGAGGCCGATCTGCTCCGGTACGGCCTCGACGAGATCGCGGGCGTCGAGCCCCACGCGGGCGAGGACACCGAACTCGCCGCGGAGGCCGAGCGGCTCGGCCACGCCGAAGCCCTCGCCTCCGCCGCGTCGGCGGCGCACGCCGCCCTCGCGGGCGACCCCGAGGACCCCGAAGGCGTCGACGCCACGACCCTCGTCGCGGGCGCGGGCCGGGCGCTGGACGCCGTACGCGCCCACGATCCGGCGCTCGCCGCGCTCGCCGAACGGATGGGCGAGATCTCCATCCTCCTCACCGACGTCTCCGGTGAACTCGCCGGATACGCGGACCGGCTGGAAGCCGACCCGCTGCGGCTCGCGGCCGTCGAGGAGCGGCGGGCCGCCCTGACCGCCCTCACCCGCAAGTACGGCGCCGACATCGCCGGAGTCGTCGCCTGGGCCGATAAGAGCGCCGCCCGGCTCACCGAACTCGACGGCGACGACGACCGCATCGGCGACCTCGCCGCGGAGCGCGACACCGTCCGGGCCGAGCTGGCCGGTCTCGCCCGGCGGCTCACCGACGTCAGGACCGAGGCCGCCGACCGCTTCGCCGCCGCCGTCACCGAGGAGCTGGCGTCCCTGGCGATGCCGCACGCCCGGGTGTCGTTCGCGATCCGGCAGCAGGACGACCCGGACGGGGTCGGCATCGACGGCCGGACCGTGGCGTACGGGCCCCACGGCGTCGACGAGGTCGAACTGCTGCTCGCCCCGCACCCCGGAGCCCCGGCCCGGCCCATCGCCAAGGGCGCGTCCGGGGGCGAGCTGTCCCGGGTGATGCTCGCCGTCGAGGTCGTCTTCGCCGGGACCGACCCCGTACCGACCTACCTCTTCGACGAGGTCGACGCGGGCGTCGGCGGCAAGGCCGCGGTCGAGATCGGCCGGCGCCTCGCCAAGCTCGCCCGCTCGGCACAGGTCGTCGTGGTGACCCATCTGCCGCAGGTGGCGGCCTTCGCCGACCGTCAGCTCCTGGTCGAGAAGACCGACGACGGCACCGTCACCCGCAGCGGGGTGACCGTACTCGAAGGCGAGGACCGGGTCCGCGAACTGTCCCGGATGCTCGCCGGCCAGGAGGACTCGCAGACCGCCCGCGCCCACGCCGAGGAGCTGCTGGCCAGCGCCCGCGGCGACCGCTGAGACGGCGGCCGGCCGGTACGCCTGCTCCGTGTGGGTGAATCGGGCCCCAGGGGTAGCGGCCCCGTACACGCACATTGCCGCAACGCCCCGGCGGGCTGGCATCCTTGGCGGGTGACACAGCTGCGTACGGTCCAGGTACTGGGCGGCGGCAGCGCGGGGAGCAGCGCGCACGTCCGGTCACTGGCCTCGGGGCTGGTGGCCCGTGGCGTGCGGGTGACCGTCTGCGCGCCGGCCGGACTGGAACACGACTACGACTTCCCCGGTACGGGCGCCCACTTCGCCCCCGTGCCGCGGCGCGGCGACCCCCTCTCGGTCGGCGCGCTCCGCGCGGCGTTCCGCGGCGCGCACCTGGTGCACGCGCACGGGCTGCACGCCGGGGCGCGGGCGGCGGTGGCGCTCGGCGGACTCCCGGTCCCCCTCGTCGTCACCTGGCACACCCGCGCCCATGCCGAAGGGGCCCGCGCCCACGCCCTGCGGCTGCTGGAACGACGGGTCGCGCGGGCGGCCGAGGTCGTCCTCGGCACCTGCTCCGAACTCGTCGACCGGGCCCGCGGGCGGGGCGCCCGCGACGCCCGGCTCGCCCCGGTCGCCACGCCGTCGCCGGTACCGCGCGGCGGCGACGGGCTCTCACCCGACAAGGCCAGGGCCGAACTGGGCGCCGTCGACCGGCCGCTGGTCATGACCGTGGGCAGTCTCGTACCGCACCGGGGGTACGACGTCCTGCTCGACGCCGCCGCGCGGCTGCGGGACCTCGGCGCGGCCGTCGGCGCCGGACCCGCGCCGCTGGTCCTCATCGCCGGGGAGGGCCGGCAGCGGGCGGCGCTGCGGCGGCGCGTCGACGCGGAGGATCTGCCGGTACGGCTCCTGGGGCGGCGCGACGACGTCGCGGAGCTGCTGGCGGCTGCGGACGTCGCCGTGCTGCCCAGCCGGTGGGAGGCGCGGTCCGTCCTCGCGCAGGAAGCCCTCAGGCTCGGTGTGCCGCTGGTCGCCACGGCGGTCGGCGGCGTCCCCGAACTCGTCGGCGACGCGGCGGAACTCGTGCCGTACGGAGACCCCGACGCGCTCGCCCTCGCGCTCTCGGGCCTCCTCGCCGACCCCGTGCGACGGGCGGCGCTGGCGCGGGCCGGGCGGGCGCAGGCGGCGACGTGGCAGACGGAGGACGAGACGGTCGCGCACGTCCTGAGCGTCTACGACGAACTGGTCCCGCGGGGGCCGCGCCTCTTGCGCGGGGGCGGTGACGCGCCGTTTCGGTGACCCTCGGGTGCCGGAGGTGTTCTCAGGGGCGCGAGGAACGGCGCGAGCAACCAAAAGCGGGGCGCGGACGCATACGCGGGGTCGACGAAGCGGCGCCCCTCAGGACAAGAGATGGCGACGGGCGCGGAGGGCCAGGCTCAGGGTCAGGACGGACTGAGGGTCGTCCAGGTCCGTGCCGAGGAGTTCCGAGATGCGCGCCAGGCGGTTGTAGAGCGTCTGGCGGTTGAGGTGCAGCTCGCGGGCCGTCTCCGCCTTGCGGCCCGTGTGGGAGAGATACGTCTCCAGCGTCGGGAGCAGCGGCGGCCTGGCCGTCGTGTCGTGGTCACGGAGCGGGCCGAGCGCGCGGTCCACGAACGCCGCCAGGTCGGGATCGTCCCGCAGCCGCCACAGGAGCAGCTCGATGTCGAGGCGCCGGGCGTCGTACCAGGGCCGGTCGGTCAGGCCCTGCGCGGCCGTCGCGGTCTCCCCGGCGTGCCGGAGGCTCGCCGGGAGGGTGTTCCAGTCGCAGGCGCGGCCCACGACGACCACGGGGGGACGCGCCCCCGCCCGGTCGAGCCCGGCGCGCTCCACACCGGTGCGCAGGGCCGTGGCGACCCGGTCGGCGACCGTGTCCCGGTCGGCTGCGGCGCGCAGCCCCACCAGGACGGGGACGCGGCCCTCCACGGGACGTACGCCCAGCAGGACCGGCACACCGACGGCCGACAACTCCTCCAGGACGGTATGGGCGAGGGGCGCCCAGGTGCCGCTCGCGGGGGAGAGGCGCATCACGACCGGCAGCAGGGGGCCGGTGCCGTGCCGGAATCCGAGGAGCCGGGCCTGCGCTGGCGCGTCGTCGGGGGAGACCAGGCCCTCGGCGAGATCGGTGAGGAAGTCGCCCCGGCCGCGCGCGGCGAGTTCCTCCTCCTGGCGGGCCTGCATCAGGACGACGGCGAGCAGCCCGGCGGCCCGCTCCGCGGCCATCCGGTGGACGGGGTGCGGCGGCGCGTCGACCGCGGGGAGGACGAGCCGGGCCCGTACCGCCCCGGCGCCCTGACCGCCGCCCGGTACGTCGACGAGGACGGTGCCCGCGGGGGGTGTGTGCCGGGCCTCCGGCCGGCCCCGTAGCCCCTCCCAGACCTGGAGCGGGTCGGCCGCCCGGTCGCCGCCGGGTCCGGCCGCGTACAGCAGCTCGCCGTCGGCGGTCTCCAGGAAGACCGGGTTGCCCGCGAACTCGGCCAGGACGTTCAGGACCCGGGGAATGCCGCCCCCGCCGATGAGCACCTCGGTACAGCGGCGGTGGACCTCGTCGGCGCGGCGCAGCAGGGCGTAGTGCCCGTTGACGATCTCGGTGTGGATCTCCTCGGTCACCGAGACGAAGGCGACCTCCCGGTGGAGCTGAACCAGCGGCAGCCCGCCGGCCCGCGCGGTGTCCACGATCGCCGACGGCAGCCGGGTGAACCGGTGGCCCAGTTCGACCACGAGCGCCGCGATGCCCCGCTCGGCGAGCCGCCGGACGAAGGCGCGCTGCTCGGCGGGTCTGGCGCCGAGGCCCAGACCCGTCGTCAGCAGCAGCTCGCCGCCCTTGAGGAGGGAGGCGACATTGGGGACCTCGCCCGCGTGGACCCAGCGCACCGACCGGTTGAGCCGTTCGGCCCCGGCGACGACCTCCGGGAGCCCGGACCGCAGTCCGGGCAGTTCGAGCGCCCGGCGGACGGTGATGCCCCCCTGGTACTCATCGCGGATCTCCACGGACGTGCTGTTCCTATCCGCCGTAGGCGCCGGACGCGGTGAGCCGCAGCGCCGTGTCGATCAGGGGGACATGGCTGAACGCCTGCGGGAAGTTGCCCACCTGGCGGCCGTTCTTGGAGTCCCACTCCTCGGCGAGCAGCCCCAGGTCGTTGCGGAGCGCGAGCAGCTTCTCGAAGAGCTTGCGGGCCTCGTCGACGCGGCCGATCATCGCCAGGTCGTCGGCGAGCCAGAACGAGCAGGCGAGGAAGGCGCCCTCGTCGCCTTCGAGACCGTCGACCCCGGCGTCCTCACCGGCCGTGGGGTAGCGCAGCACGAAACCGTCCTCGGTGGACAGCTCGCGCTGGATGGCCTCGATGGTGCCGATGACCCGCTTGTCGTCGGGCGGCAGGAAGCCCATCTGCGGGATGAGCAGCAGGGACGCGTCCAGCTCCTTGGAGCCGTACGACTGGGTGAAGGTGTTCCGCTCCTTGTCGTATCCCCGGTCGCAGACATCGCGGTGGATGTCGTCCCGCATCTGCCGCCAGCGCTCCAGCGGCCCGTCCACGTCCCCGGCCTCGATGAGCTTGATGGTGCGGTCGACCGCGACCCAGGCCATGACCTTGGAGTGGACGAAGTGGCGGCGCGGTCCGCGGACCTCCCAGATGCCCTCGTCCGGCTCCATCCAGTGCTTCTCGAGGTATTCGATCAGCTTGAGCTGGAGCAGTGACGCGTAGTCGTTGCGGGTCAGGCCGGTCATATGGGCCAGATGGAGCGCCTCGGTGACCTCGCCGTAGACATCGAGCTGGAGCTGGTGGGCGGCGCCGTTGCCGACGCGTACGGGGGTGGAGTTCTCGTACCCGGGCAGCCAGTCCAGCTCCGCCTCGCCCAGCTCGCGCTCGCCCGCGATGCCGTACATGATCTGGAGGTTCTCCGGGTCCCCCGCGACGGCCCGCAGCAGCCACTCGCGCCAGGCGCGGGCCTCCTCGCGGTAGCCGGTGCGCAGCAGGGACGAGAGGGTGATCGCCGCGTCCCGGAGCCAGGTGTAGCGGTAGTCCCAGTTCCGTACGCCGCCGATCTCCTCGGGGAGGGAGGTGGTGGGGGCGGCGACGATTCCGCCGGTGGGGGCGTAGGTGAGGGCCTTGAGGGTGATGAGGGAGCGGATCACGGCCTCCCGGTAGGGACCGTGGTACGTACAGTGCTCCACCCACTCCTGCCAGAACTCCTCCGTGGCCTCCAGGGACGCCTCGGGCTCGGGGAGCGCCGGCGGGCGGTGGTGGGAGGGCTGCCAGGAGATGGTGAAGGCGACCCGCTCGCCGGGGCCGACGGTGAAGTCGGAGTAGGTGGTGAGGTCCTTGCCGAAGGTGTCGGTGGGGCAGTCGAACCACACCGAGTCCGGCCCGGCGACGGCGACCGTACGGCCGTCGACCTTGTGGACCCACGGCACGATCCGTCCGTAGGAGAACCGCATCCGCAGGGCGGAGCGCATCGGCACCCGCCCGCTGACGCCCTCCACGATCCGGATCAGCTGGGGGGCGCCGTCGCGCGGCGGCATGAAGTCCGTCACCCGGACCGTGCCGCGCGGGGTGTCCCACTCGGATTCCAGGATGAGGGAGTCGCCCCGGTAGCGGCGGCGGTCGGCGGCGGGGGGCTCGGCTTCGTCGGCATGGGCGGGGCCCATTCTCCAGAAGCCGTGCTCCTCGGTGCCGAGCAGCCCCGCGAAGACGGCATGCGAGTCGAAGCGGGGCAGGCACAGCCAGTCGGCTGTGCCGTCCCGGCAGACCAGCGCGGCGGTCTGCATGTCTCCGATGAGTGCGTAATCCTCGATGCGCCCGGCCACGTGCATCTCCAGTCGAACGGCCACGTCCGCCCCGAAGGGCGCTTGCGGTGGTCGGGGCCGCTTCCGTCGCGAGCGTGGGTCCGGGTTGACGTGCGGGAACACGGTTCTGATCCGCCCCGTCCGCCGTCCATCACCACCCTGCTCTGATGCGCTTGGCGCGCCCCTCGGCATCGCTCAGCAGAGCGAGTGTCCGAGCAGGATACGACGCGGTACGGGCATCCGCGTGGCGGTCTCGACAACGTGAGTGATCCGAACGAGTGAGCCATGGGTGAACCGCTGGTGGGAGCGGGTGTCAGCCAGGTGTAAGGCGAATAACAGGGGGGAGCGGCAGGGGTGGCAGGGGGTACGGGCGGGGGGCGGGCGGCGCGCGGAAACCCGGGCGGGCGCCGGGATCGGCACGGGACGGCGCACAGAGGGAGCGGGGGCGCACCGCGCCGATCGGAGTGTGTAGCCGGAAGCGGTCGCCCCCCGTCGCTGATACCCTGGTACCCCGTGGACCGGTGGCCCGCCTGTGTCGAAACAGGAGCCCCGCAACCGCAGCCACGGCATCCCCCGACGCCACTTCTGGACTTCGCAGGGACGCCGGTACGCACCTCACCTCGCGACCACGGGAGCCCCTCTTGGCGATGCCGCCCAACACCATGACGACCAAGCACATCTTCGTCACCGGGGGCGTCGCCTCCTCCCTCGGAAAGGGTCTGACGGCCTCCAGCCTGGGCGCCCTGCTCAAGGCGCGGGGGCTGCGGGTGACGATGCAGAAGCTCGACCCGTATCTGAACGTCGACCCCGGCACGATGAACCCGTTCCAGCACGGCGAGGTGTTCGTCACCAACGACGGCGCCGAGACCGACCTGGACATCGGCCACTACGAGCGCTTCCTCGACGTCGATCTCGACGGCTCCGCGAATGTCACGACCGGCCAGGTGTACTCGCAGGTCATCGCCAAGGAGCGGCGCGGCGAGTACCTCGGTGACACGGTGCAGGTCATCCCGCACATCACCAATGAGATCAAGAGCCGGATCCGCCGGATGGCGACCGACGACGTCGACGTCGTGATCACCGAGGTCGGCGGCACGGTCGGCGACATCGAGTCGCTGCCGTTCCTGGAGACCGTCCGCCAGGTGCGGCACGAGGTCGGCCGGGACAACGTCTTCGTCGTCCACATCTCCCTGCTGCCGTACATCGGCCCGTCCGGTGAGCTGAAGACCAAGCCGACCCAGCACTCGGTCGCGGCGCTGCGCAATATCGGTATCCAGCCCGACGCGATCGTGCTCCGCGCCGACCGGGAGGTGCCGACCGCGATCAAGCGGAAGATCTCCCTCATGTGCGATGTCGACGAGGCCGCCGTGGTCGCCGCCATCGACGCCAAGTCGATCTACGACATTCCGAAGGTGCTGCACACCGAGGGCCTCGACGCCTATGTGGTGCGCAAGCTCGACCTGCCGTTCCGCGATGTCGACTGGACGGTCTGGGAGGACCTGCTGGACCGGGTCCACAACCCCGACCACGAGGTCACCGTCGCCCTCGTCGGCAAGTACATCGACCTGCCCGACGCCTATCTCTCGGTGACCGAGGCGCTGCGCGCCGGCGGCTTCGCCAACCGGGCCCGGGTCAAGGTCAAGTGGGTCACGTCCGACGACTGCAAGACCCCGGCCGGGGCGAAGCAGCAGCTGGAGGACGTGGACGCGATCTGCGTCCCCGGCGGCTTCGGCGACCGCGGCGTCAGCGGCAAGGTCGGCGCGATCCGGTACGCCCGGGAGAACCGGGTCCCGCTGCTGGGGCTCTGCCTCGGCCTCCAGTGCATCGTGATCGAGGCCGCGCGCAATCTCGCGGGGATCGCCGAGGCGAACTCCACCGAGTTCGACGCCGCCACCGCCCACCCGGTGATCTCCACCATGGAGGAGCAGCTGGCCTATGTGGAGGGCGCGGGCGACCTCGGCGGCACCATGCGGCTCGGTCTCTACCCGGCCAAGCTGGCCGAGGGCTCGATCGTGCGCGAGGTCTACGACGACCAGCCGTATGTGGAGGAGCGCCACCGCCACCGCTACGAGGTGAACAACGCCTACCGCGCGGAACTGGAGCGCAAGGCGGGCATCGTCTTCTCGGGCACCAGCCCGGACAACAAGCTCGTCGAGTACGTGGAGTACCCGCGCGAGGTGCATCCGTACCTGGTCGCCACCCAGGCCCACCCGGAGCTGCGGTCCCGTCCGACCCGTCCGCACCCCCTCTTCGCGGGTCTGGTGAAGGCCGCGGTGGAGCGGAAGTCCGGCGCCTGACGATCAAGGCGTTACGGTGGACCGGGGTACGGGCCCGACTGGTGGCCCGTACCCCGATCGACTGTGCGGGAGGGCCGGGATGAGAGACGAGACGACCGGAGCGGCGGCGGAGGCCGGGGCCGTCGTGGACACACCGGAGGAGTGGCGGGTCACCGCGACCACCACCCCTTTCCGGGGCAACAAGACGAGCGTCCGCACCGATGAGGTCGTGATGCCCGACGGCTCGGTGGTCCGCCGTGACTACCAGGTCCATCCCGGGTCGGTGGCGGTCCTCGCCCTCGACGAGGAGGACCGGGTCGTGCTGGTGCGCCAGTACCGGCACCCCGTACGGCAGCGGCTGTGGGAGATCCCGGCCGGGCTCCTCGACGTACCGGGGGAGAACCCCCTCCACGCCGCGCAGCGCGAGCTGTACGAGGAGGCGCACGTCAAGGCCGGGGACTGGCGGGTGCTCACGGATGTGTACACCACGCCCGGCGGCTGCGACGAGGCGGTACGGATCTTCCTCGCCCGCGATCTGTCGCCCGTCGAAGGCGCGCGGTTCGACGTCTCCGAAGAGGAGGCGGACATGGAGCTGGCCCGGGTACCGCTGACCGAGCTGGTCCGCGGGGTACTCGCCGGGGAGCTGCACAACAACTGCCTGGTGGTCGGGGTGATGTCGGCGGTCGCCGCCCGCGCCGCCGAAGGCTTCGACGCGCTGCGCCCGGCCGGGGCGCCGTGGCCCGCCCGCCCCTTCGACGCCTGATCCGCGCCGGGCGAGGCCGGCCGCGCTGTCACGTTCCCCCGCCGGAGGGACCCTCCACCGGAGTCATTGGTCATCCAGTCAGATGATCTGCTGATCTTACTGATCCGATCAGGTGAAGTACCGGGGCTGCGGGTACCGGTTCGTCGCAGAGAGTGAACTACGCTCGGAACGCCCGTGCGGATTCCCGCCGGGCTCGGCGAGAGTGCACGGACTGAACGGGAGCGTGGCCCGTGACGGATCAGGCGACGGATCAGGCGGTGGACGCGGTCGGTCGAACCGGTGCGTCCTCCGGATCCCCGGGGCCGTTCTTCGGTCGTCAGCGGGAGCTGGCCTCCTTGCTGGCCGATGTGGAACGGGCCGGGCTCGACACCATCGCGGGCCGCAAGGCGCCCCGGGCCCGGGTCCTGCTGATCGCCGGACGGCCGGGCTCGGGGCGCAGCGCGCTGGCCCGGCAGCTCGTCGCCCGGCTCGCCGGGCGCTATCCCGGCGGGGTGCTGCGGGCCCGGCTCACCGAACCCGGCGGCCGGGCCGTCCCCACCGACGAGACCGCCCGGGAACTCCTCGACGCCCTGGGCGTGGCGGCGCCGCCCGGCGCGGCCGAGGACGAACTGTCACAGCTGGTACGGGAGAGCCTGGCCGGGCGCGGAATCCTGCTCCTCCTCGACGACGCGGCCGACGCCGAACAGGTCGACGCGCTGCTCCCCGACGACCCGGACTGTCTGCTGGTGGTGGCCGGCTCGGGACCGCTGACCGGGATTCCCGGGGTGCGTCCGTGCACGGTCGGCGGGCTCGACCCCAAGGCCGCCATCGAGCTGCTGACCACCTTCACCGGCTCCGTACGCATCACCGTCGACCCGCAGGCCGCGGAATCCGTCGCCGAGGAGTGCGCGGGTCAGCCCGCCGCCCTGGTGATGGTCGGCGGCTGGCTCGCGGCCCGGCCCCAGGTATCGGTCTCGGACGCCACCCGGCAGCTGCGGGCGCTGCCCGAGGACGACGAGGTGCCGCAGTCGGCGCGCCCGATGTCCCGGGCGTTCCGGCTGGTGCACGGAACCCTGCCGACCGCCGCGGCCCGGCTGCTGCGGCTGCTCGCCCTGGCCCCGGCGGGGATCGTGGACGCGCAGATCGCGTCGGCGCTCGGCGGCTGCTCCCCCGACGAGGCGCACCGGGCCCTGGAGGGCCTGGTGGCGCTGGGGGTGCTGCACCGCGAGGGGCCGTTGTACCGGGTGCCGGGGGCGCTGGAGCCGCTGATGCGGGCGCTCTCCGAGACCCACGACAAGCCCGCCGAGGTCCAGCTGGCATGGGCGCGGATGCTGGAGCGGGCCGTACGGCAGCTCCAGTCGTGCCGGGCCGCCACCGAGCCCGAGGGGTCGCCCGCCCGGACGGCCGTCGAGTCGCTGCCGCGCCCGCTGCGCTTCCCGGACGCCCCGGCCGCCGCCGCGTGGCTGGCGCTGCGGCGCCCCGGGCTGCTGGCCGCCGCCCGGCTCGCGGTCGAGGACGGCGGCCTCGACACCCTGGCGAGACGGCTGGTCGCGGCCCTGGTCAGGGCGCTGGCGGCGCACCGGGGCACCGACGCGGCCGCCGGGGACCTCTATCTGCTGCACCAGCTGGTGCTCGATGTGGCCGAGCGCCGCGAGCTGCCCAGGGAGGCCGCCGCCGCCCTGCTGAACCTCGGGGACCTCGACGCGCAGACCGGCCGTACCGAGGACGCGCTGGCCCGCTACCGGGCGGCGCTGGACGCCGGAAGGACCGCGAACGACCCGTACGCGATCTGCCGCGCGATGGAATCCGTCGGTGGCGCCTGGCAGGAGCTGGGCGACTGGCAGCGGGCGGCCGACTGGTACGGCCGGGCGCTGGCCCAGCGGCAGACCCGGGGCGAGCGGGCCGACGAGGCCCGGCTGTACGGACGGCTCGGCACCGCGCACACCTACGCCGGGCGGTACGGGGAGGCGCTGCGCTGCTGGCGGGCCGCGGTCGCGGCCTACCGGCGGACCGGCGATCTGCCGTCGCAGGCCAGGGCGCTGAGCGAGGCGGCCCGGGTCCAGGAGTACGCGGGACGGCCCGAGGAGTCGCTGCGGACCTGCCGGGAGGCGGTGGAGTGGGCCCGGCAGGCGGGGGACGTACGGCTCCAGGCCGCCCTGAGGCTCCGGCTCGCCGACACCCTCGACCGGCTGGGCGACCCGGCGGCGGCCCGGTTGCAGCGCTCCGGCGCGGAGCGGCTGCTGGAAGCGGCGGACGAGACGACGGAACCCGGTGCCGGTACGGGGTCACCGAGTGCCGCGGCGGGCGGGGACGGCACGGGCGGGGCGCGGAAGGCGGCGGGGCCGGAGCGCGGCGCCGGAGGCGGTGGCGGTGCCGGCGCCGGTACGGAGGGGACGGGAGTGGCACGGGGTGCCATCGGTCAGGGAGTGTGAACGAAGGGGTATCGCTCGTTCCGCCTACGAAATCCGTAGTGGCCCCGGAATGAAATAAAGGTTTGCAAGGCTAGACAGCGGGAAACCCTTCATTAATACTGGCTCCATCGCGTTATCTCGCGGTGTGCACCCTTGCGTCCTGTGCGTACGGGTTCGTAAGGCAATACCCTCCTTTTCCCCTGAGCCAAGGACCGTGATCGACGTGAAGGTCGGCATCCCCCGCGAGGTCAAGAACAACGAGTTCCGGGTGGCGATCACCCCCGCCGGTGTGCACGAGCTGGTGCGCCACGGCCACCAGGTGTTCGTCGAGCGCCACGCCGGTGCCGGCTCCTCCATCACCGACGAGGAGTTCGCCGCCGCCGGAGCCGTGATCCTGCCGACCGCCGACGAGGTCTGGGCCACGGCCGATCTGCTGCTCAAGGTCAAGGAGCCGATCGCGGAGGAGTACCACCGCCTCCGCAAGGACCAGACCCTCTTCACCTACCTCCACCTCGCGGCCTCCCGCGAGTGCACCGACGCGCTGCTGGAGTCCGGCACCACCGCGATCGCGTACGAGACCGTCGAGACCGCCAACCGCCAGCTGCCGCTGCTCGCCCCGATGTCCGAGGTCGCGGGCCGGCTGGCCCCGCAGGTCGGCGCTTACCACCTGATGCGCTCGGCCGGTGGCCGCGGGGTGCTGCCGGGCGGCGTCCCGGGCACCCACGCGGGCCGCGCGGTCGTCATCGGCGGCGGGGTCTCCGGCTGGAACGCCACCCAGATCGCCGTCGGCATGGGCTTCCACGTCACCCTGCTCGACCGTGACATCAACAAGCTGCGCGAGGCCGACAAGATCTTCGGCACCCGGGTGCAGACCGTCGTCTCCAACTCCTACGAGCTGGAGAAGGCCGTCGTCGGGGCGGACCTCGTGATCGGCGCCGTACTGATCCCGGGCGCCAAGGCCCCGAAGCTGGTCACCAACGAACTGGTCGCCAAGATGAAGCCCGGAAGTGTCCTTGTCGACATCGCCATCGACCAGGGCGGCTGCTTCGAGGACTCCCATCCGACCACCCACGCGGAGCCGACCTTCCCGGTCCACGGCTCCGTCTTCTACTGCGTCGCCAACATGCCCGGCGCGGTGCCGCACACCTCCACCTACGCCCTGACCAACGCGACGCTGCCCTACATCCTGGAGCTGGCCAACCGCGGCTGGGTCGAGGCGCTGCGCCGTGACCCGGCTCTCGCGCTCGGTCTCAACACCCATGACGGACAGGTCGTCTACGGCTCCGTCGCCGAGGCGCACGGCCTGCCCCACACCGAGCTGAGCACGCTCATCGGCTGAGCCCCCGTGTGTCGCGAGACGCCCTCCGCGGCCGTCCCCGGGGCCGTACGGCCCCGGGGGAACGCCGGTTCGCCCGGGTCAACGGGCGGCGTCAACTCCGCGCCCCCGGCCGGGCCTTGCGGGACCACGTCCCGCAAGGC
>NZ_JBHYZV010000100.1:0-23009 GCF_042753905.1 Streptomyces sp. NPDC059248
GCCGTCATGGCGGGCGTATTCGTCCGATTACCCCCACCTGCCCGCCCGCCCCGTCGCGTTCCGCACCGGGGGCCGGCCTCCCTGACGGGGAGGCCGGGCCCCGGTGTTGGTTTCGTTCAGGGGCGGGAGCGGCGCGGAGTGATCTCGGTGAGGTCGAGATCGACCGGGAAGGGTACGGAGACCTTGAGCCGGTCGTGGAAGATCCCCGTGGCGACGTACTGGCCGGTGGTCGGCTCGCGTTCGAAGACATAGACGACGGCCCGGCCCCCGTCGTTCTCCACCCGCCAGTAGTGGGGGATCCCGGCGCGGGCGTATTTGACGGGCTTGGTCTCCCGGTCCCGGCTGACGGACTCGGGGGACACGACCTCGACGGCGAGGGTGACGGACCCGGCGGGGAGCCGAGTCTGTCCGTACCCTTCGACGGTCTCCGCGCTCATCACGATGACATCGGGCTCCGGCCGGTTCTGACGGTCGACGTCGATGGTGAATTCGCGGAGGACCTCGTAGTCCGCAGGGGCGAGCGACCGCAACTGCCAGTTGAAGAAGTCGACCGCCCTGATATGGAAAACGGACTGCGGACTCACGAAGACAAGGCTTCCGTCGATCAGCTCCGTATGCGGAGGCAGGTTCGGAAGCGTGTCCAGGTCGTCGGCGGTCCACCCGCCGGCCGGTGGCATCGGCCGGCCCTGTTCGGGCCGAGGGGCCTCGGGTTCGACGCTCATCAGTGCTCCCATGCGACGGAGTCTCGCCGGTGCGGTCAGGTTATCGGCGGGAAGGGGGTGAACCCCCTTCGTACGGGTGAACGTGGCTCGGATATCGGCGTTCGCGTGGCGTTCAGGCCGACGGGACGACGCGGCCGGTGACCTCGCCGAGGCCGACGCGGACGCCGTCCGGGCCGGGGGCCCAGGCGGTCATGGTGACCGTGTCGCCGTCCTGGAGGAAGGTGCGGTCGCCGCCGGGGAGGGGGAGGGGGTCGCGGCCGTTCCAGGTGAGTTCGAGGAGGGAGCCCCGCTGGTGGGTCTCGGGGCCGCTGACCGTGCCGGAGGCGAAGAGGTCGCCGGTGCGCAAGGAGGCGCCGTTGACCGTCATATGGGTGAGCTGCTGGGCCGCCGTCCAGTACATGGTGGCGAACGGCGGTTCGGCGATCACATGACCGTTGAGGGCCACGGAGATCCGGATGTCGAAGCCGCCCGGCTCGTCGTCGGCGGAGTCGTCGAGATAGGGCAGCGGCGGGACGTCCCGGGCGGGCGGGGCGGTACGGGCCGCGTCGAGGGCCTCCAGCGGGGTGACCCAGGCCGATACCGAGGTGGCGAACGACTTGCCGAGGAACGGGCCCAGGGGCACGTACTCCCACGCCTGGACGTCCCGGGCCGACCAGTCGTTGAGCAGGGAGAGACCGAACACGTGCTCGCGGAAGTCGCCGAGCGGTACGGAGGCGCCGAGCGCCGTGGGCGCCCCGACGAGAAAGCCGACCTCGGCCTCGATGTCGAGCTTCACCGACGGCCCGAAGACGGGCGCCGGATCGGCGGGGGCCTTGCGCTGGCCCCGGGGGCGTACGACATCCGTACCGGAGACCACGACCGTGCCCGCGCGGCCGTGGTAGCCGATCGGCAGGTGCTTCCAGTTGGGGGTGAGGGGTTCGCCGTCGGGGCGGAACATCCGGCCCACATTGGTGGCGTGGTGCTCACTGGCGTAGAAGTCGACGTAGTCGGCGACCTCGTACGGCAGATGGAGGGTGACCTCGTCCAGCGTGTGGAGCAGGGGCTCGATCACGGTCCGGTGGGCCGGGACCGTCACCCAGGCGGTGAGCGCGCGGCGGACGTCGCGCCAGGCGGTGCGCCCGGCCGCGAGCAGGGGGTTGAGGCCGGGCCTGTCGAGGAGCGCGGCGTAGGGGGAGCCCAGGGTGAGGGCCGCCGCCCCCGCGTCGAGCACGTACCGCCCGATCCGGACGCCGACCCTGCGGCGGTCGGGCTCGTCGGCGGTGGAGAAGACGCCGTAGGGGAGGTTGTGCGGGCCGAAGGGGTCGCCCTCGGCCAGATCGAGCGGGCTCTGCTCGGACATCTGTGCCTGCCTCGTTTCCGATTCTGTGCGGGGCCGTACGGCGGGTG
This sequence comes from Streptomyces sp. NPDC059248, assembly GCF_042753905.1. Lineage (NCBI taxonomy): Bacteria > Bacillati > Actinomycetota > Actinomycetes > Kitasatosporales > Streptomycetaceae > Streptomyces > Streptomyces sp. NPDC059248. Next base: position 2,109 of record NZ_JBHYZV010000100.1, read on the forward strand.
CCGTCGACGGCCGGGCGCACGGCGCTCTTCACGATGTGGGGGACACGTTACGTGGGGGACGCACGGGACCGGCAGGGCGCGATCAGCCCGCCGTTCTGGGAAAACGTTTCACCCAGCTGCGGTGGAAGACCACCTCACCGCGGTGCGCCGGTCCGCCGGTGTTGTCCCGGCAGATCACCTCGTCCTCGGCGACCAGATCGTCCGCCGCGCAGAACAGGGCGGAGCGGGTCTCCACGGTGATGTCCCAGGCGAGTTCGGGACGGTGGAACCGTACGGTCCACTCCGTCTCGGCCCGTGCCGACAGCGGATCGCCGGAACGGATCGTCCGGATCTCCCGGGCCTCGTCGAAGACCTCCAGACCGTCCGGGTACACCCGGCTCGCGCCGTCCGCGCCCAGGGGGCGGGGATCGGTCTCCAGCCGCCAGGACTCCGTACCGGTGTCCCGGGTCAGGGCGTGTTCGGGGCGGCGTTCGGCGGGCGCGGTGAGCGGGGCGGGGGCGATGACGCCGAGGGGTTCGACGCGCTCGGGCGGGCCGAACCGGACGGCGTCGGGCGGGGGGCCCGGCGGGTCCGGGTCGCGGATCGGGAGGTCGAGGCGGGAGCCCTCCGGGAGCAGGACGAAGCCCGCCGCCGGGCCGGCCGGCGGCCAGAGCCACGGCCAGTACGCGGAGGAGACCGCGAGCCGGAGCCGGTGTCCCGGCGGTACCGCGTACCCGGCCGCCGCCAGGGCGAACGACACGTCCGCGACGGTGCCGGGGGTCCAGGCGCGGGCCCGGTCGAGCCCGTCGCGGGCGGCCGGGTTCCGTACGCCCCGGGCGATCAGCGTCGACGAACCGTCGGGTGCGACATCGCACAGGCGTACGGCGATACGGCCGTGGGGGACGTCCAGCCGCAGCCGGAGGGTGACGCGGGGGCGGCCGAGGACGGTCAAGCCGTCACCCGGGACGGGGAATTCGAAGCACGCGGAGCGCGCGTCCTCCTCCCGCTGATCGGGCGGGAGGTCGGCCGCCCGGCCCGGCTCCGGCAGTGGACGGCCCGCGTCGGTGCCGGTATGGGCGGGGGAGACGACGGGTACGGGGTCGCCCCGCAGGGCGTACGGGATGGTGCGGATGTCGGGGGAGGGCCAGACGGACTCCGCGATCCAGCGGCCGGAGGGGGCGCTTCCGGGCGTTCCGGCGGACTCGGAACGGGTGCGTCCGAGTTTTGCGCCGGGCTCGGAACGGGTGCCTCCGGGCCCGGCGGCGGGTGCGTCCGGGTCGGTCAGCCAGACGCGGAGCAGGGGGTCGTCGGCCAGGTCGGCGCCGCGCAGATGGCGGTCCCACCACCGCAGCGTCTCGTGGAGGAAGCCGATCGCGGGGCCTGGCCCCGGCTCGTCGGGGTAGTGGCGCGCCCAGGGGCCGATCAGCCCGCGCACCCGGTCGGCGGGGAGCGTCTCCAGCAGCCGGAGCACGGTGTCGCGGGCCGGGTCGTACCAGCCGCTCACGGCCAGGACCGGGGCGCGTACGGCTCCGGCGTCGGACGCGGTCCAGGTGGGCCAGTGGTCGTCGCGGAGCGGGTGCGCGAGGGCTCCGTACAGCGGCGGCACCACGGCGGCCAGCCGGGCGGTCCACCGCTCGCGCCAGACGTCGGCCCCGGCGTAGCGGGGGTCCGGCGGCGAGCAGAGCGCGGCGAGCAGGGCCGTGGAGCGGGCGTGCAGGGAGTCGGGGGCGACCGTCCCGCCGAGATGGGCGCCGTCCTCCTGGTACGGGTCGACGGTCGCGCCGACCGCGACGACGGCCCGCAGCGGGTCCGGGGCGAGGACGGCGACGCGCAGCGCGATCCCGGCGCCGGGGCCCAGGCCGAACATGCCGACGCGGCCGTCGCACCACGGCCGGCCCGCCAGCCACTCCACCACCTCGGCCGCGTCGGCGGCGTCGGCCGCCGCGTCCGGGGCGGGGCCGCGGTCCGGGCCGCCCCAGGGGGCCGCCGGAATGCCTTCGCCCGAGCCGTGGCCGCGGGCGTCGACGCGGACGGAGGCGTAGCCGCGGGACGCGTACCAGCGGTGACGGCGGGCGTCCCGGGCGGCGGTGGCGTCGGTCAGCCGGTCCGGGGCGTATTCGAGGAGAACGGGGGTGGGGGTGGTGTCGGCGGTGTCGGCGGGGGTGGTGGCGGCGGTGGCGGTGTCGGTGGCGGTGTCCGAGAGGGGCCGCCAGAGCCGGGCGTGCAGGCGGGTGCCGTCGGAGAGGGGGAGGAAGAGGTCGTCCTGGCGGGTGGGGTGCGAGGGCGGGGTGTGCCAGGGGCGTCGGGAGTACTGGCGCATGGCGGGGCCTCCGTGCCCGGGGTGGGCCCGCCGACGGCCGGGGCCCCCGCCCGTGACCCGCGTCTGCGAACGGCGCCCGCGAACTGCGCCCGCGACCCGCGGACGGGCCGCGGGAACGGGTCCCCGGGCGCCCGGCGGCCGTCTCCGGGACCGGTCCCGGAAGGGGTTCACCGGTACGGTCGCGGGTACCCGTCGCCGATACCGTCGTAAAGCTCACCTGTGGTCGTATGTACTGATCACGAACATACCGTCGGCGGCGGGAAGGCGCCCATGGTGATCCAAACGCGACCGGATACGCTGACTTGAGTGAATCCAGCGACACATCGACAATCCGAGTGATGATCAGCAGACAGGAGACCACCTAGTGACCGTCGTCGGGCCGTTCGGGCTGAGCGTGCGGGACCAGGCTCTTGAGGCCGATGTCCAGACCGGACTGTCGGCCGTCGAGGCGGGTCTCCTCGAAGCCACCAAGAGTGAGGTGCCGTTCATCACGGAGGCGGCACAGCACCTCGTCCGTGCGGGTGGCAAGCGCTTCCGGCCGCTGCTGGTGATGCTGGCCGCCCAGTTCGGCGACCCGTACGCGCCCGGGATCGTCCCCTCCGCCGTCGTCGTCGAGCTGACCCATCTGGCGACGCTCTACCACGACGACGTGATGGACGAGGCGGACGTCCGGCGCGGGGTGCCCAGCGCCAACGCCCGCTGGGGCAACTCCGTCGCCGTCCTGACCGGTGACTTCCTCTTCGCCCGCGCCTCGCACATCCTCGCCGACCTCGGCCCCGAGGCCGTCCGCATCCAGGCGGAGGCGTTCGAGCGGCTGGTCACCGGCCAGATCCTGGAGACGGCCGGGCCCCGCGACGGACGCGACCCGGTGGAGCACTATCTCGATGTGATCGGTGGCAAGACGGGGTCGCTGATCGCGGTCTCCGGGCGCTTCGGCGCGATGATGTCCGGCGCGGACGACGGTGTCACGGACATCCTCACCCAGTACGGGGAGCGGCTCGGCGTCGCCTTCCAGCTCGCCGACGACGTCCTCGACATCGCCAGCGACTCCCACGAGTCCGGCAAGACGCCCGGTACGGATCTGCGCGAGGGCATCCCCACCCTGCCGGTGCTCCATCTGCGGGCCAGGGCCGAGGCGCGGGGGCTGCCCGAGGACCTCGAACTCGTCGCCCTCCTCGACGGCGACCTCGCAGACGACGCCCGGCACGCGGAGGTGCTGACCCGGCTGCGCGCCCACCCGGCGCTGGAGCAGGCCCGGAGGGACACCATCCGGTACGCCGAGGAGGCCCGCTCCAAGCTGGCCCCGCTGCCGGAGTGCTATGCGAAGGCGGCTCTGGAGGAGCTGTGCGACGCCGTGGTGCACCGCGCGGGCTGAGCCGTCGGAACGGTCGGCCTTCCCCTCCGAGCGTCGTCGATCCGCCGTTGCTCCATCGGGGGCGAGGGCTGCCCTTCTGCGGTCGCGGGGACCAGACTGGGCCCATGGATCCCACGGCTCCCGAGGTACCCGGTGCGGCGCGGCCGGCCGACCCGGCCACCGAACGGCTGCTCACCCGCTTCGTCGACGGACTGCCTGACCTGGTGCCGCTGGTCGCGGTCTGGGTGCACGGCTCGATCGCGGAGGGGACCGACTACCGGCCGGGCCGCTCCGACCTCGATCTGATCGCGGTCGTCGAACGGCCCTGCACCCAGCAGGAGGAGCAGCGGCTGACCGGGCTTCACCGCCGTCTCGAACGGGACGAGCCGCTCGCGGGGAAGCTGCACTGCTCCTATCTGCCGACGGCGGAGCTGGCCGATCCCGGGCGGGAGCATCCGACCTGGGCCCACCGGGAGCTGTACCGGCGCACGGTGAGCCCGGTGACCCGGGCCGAGCTGCACCGGTTCGGACAGGTGCGGTACGGCCGGCCGGTCGGCGGACTGCTCCCCGAGGTGACGGACCGACAACTACGGGAGTACGTCGCCGGGGACATCCGGGACAACCTGCTGCGGCTCTGCGACGACGAGCGGTTGTTCCGCGGCGACGGGTGGGTCGACTTCGGGATGCTGGCCCTGCCGCGGGCCGCCGTCACCCTGCGGGACGGGCGGCTCATCACCAAGGCCGAGGCCTTCGGGGTGCTGGCCGAACTGGAGGCGCCCGCCGAGGTCGTGGCGGATGTCCGGCGCCGGAGGTACGGGACCGGGAACGACGCCGGGGCGACCGCGGTCTCCGGTGGGTGGCGGGCCCGGCGGGCCCGGCTGACGGTGGAGTTCCTCCGCTCCCGGGGGCGTGAGCTCGTCGCCGCGTACGACGGGGGATGAGAGCGCCGCCGGCCGGGCGCCGCCGAATGGGGGAGCCCCCTTAGGGAACCGTCATCCCACAGGCGTACACCTAGTTGCTCCCCCGGATTGACGCCCCGGCGACGGCAATTTGGTCAGATGGATTCACTGCTCCTGACCGACCACGGAGGTAGGCCACACCATGGCACGGAACGACGAAAGCGCCGCCGGTACCGCCGGCGCACAGACCACCCAGGACACGGGCGCTCCCCTCGCGCGCCGCCGCCGCGCGGCGCGCTACGCCCTTCCGGTCGCGGTGGCGGGCGTGGCCGCGGCGACCATCGGTCTGGTCCCGGCTCTCGCGGCCTCCGGCGATCCCGATCTGCCCGAGGTCAGCGCCCAGGAGCTGATCGAGAGGATCGCCGCGTCCGAGACCGAGCGGCTCTCGGGCAATGTGAAGATCAGTACGGATCTGGGGCTCCCCGACTTCGGGGGGCTCGGGGGCTCCCTCCTGTCGGGCGCGGTATCGGGCGCGGCCTCGGGCGGCGCCTCGGACGGCGGGGAGCGCGGCGGCGAGGACGGCGCGGGCTCGTCGGCGTCCCCCGACGCCAAGCTGATGGAGCTGGCGACCGGCTCGCACACACTGCGGGTGGCGGTCGACGGACCCGAGCGGCAGAAGGTGTCGATCGTCGAGAAGACCTCCGAGTACAGCCTCATCCGCAACGGGGACGAGGTGTGGGCGTACGACAGCGCGTCCAACGAGGTCTTCCACCAGAAGGACCCCGGCACCGGGGCGGGGGCATCCGGTGAGCACGGCGGGAAGGGGAAGAAGGGGAAGGGCGCCGATGGCGTCCCTGGACTGTCGGCGGAGGCGCCGACGCCCCGCGAGCTGGCCCAGGAGGCGCTGAAGGCGGTTGACGAGACGACGTCGGTGACCGTCGACGGCACCGCCCGGGTCGCCGGGCGCACGGCGTACCAGCTGGTCGTCAAGCCCAAGCAGGACGGTTCGACCATCGGTTCCGTGAAGATCGCGGTGGACTCGAAGACGGGTACGCCGCTGAAGTTCACGGTGGTGCCGTCCTCCGGTGGCAAGGCCGCGATCGACGTCGGCTTCACCAAGGTGGACTTCGGCAAGCCCGCCGCGTCGACGTTCGACTTCACCCCGCCGAAGGGCGCGAAGGTGACGGGCCCCGAGGACCTCGCGAAGGAGGCCGAGAAGCACGGCGCGTCGCTGGAGCGGGAGGCCGAGGCGTTCGAGAAGGAGCTGGAGAAGGGCCTCAAGGGCGGGGCGAAGGACGGCCACGACGGCCCGGGTCTCGCCGGGCCCGAGGGGCTGAACGTGATGGGCGAGGGCTGGACCTCGATCGCCAGGATCGGGGCGTCGGAGGGCTCCGGCGGCGCGCTGCCCGGCGGCGCGGGCGGACTGCCGCCCGAGGCCGCGGAGTTCCTGGGCGACCTCACCGAGTCGGTGAAGGGCGACTTCGGCTCGGGCACGCTCTTCAAGACCCGTCTGGTGAACGCGCTGATGACGGACAGCGGCACGGTGTACGTGGGCGCCGTCACCAAGGGCGCGCTGGTGGCGGCCGCGAACGCCGACAAGTGACGCGTTACGCGGCCCCGCGTCGCCGGTAGCCGGCCCCGCGTCGCCGGTGGCCGGACCGGGGAGGCCCGGGAGGGTCGGGGAGGTCCGGGAGGATCGGGAGGATCGGGGGAGGCCCGGGCGGGGACGTACCGCCGCTGCCGCCGTGGTCCGTCCGCCCACCGCGGGGGCCGCACAGGCCGTACGGTGGGCGGACGGGACCGGGCGCGCCGGAGCCGTACCGGCGGGCGGGCGGACGTACGGAAGAGGTCGGGGGAGAGCATGACAGCTGCGGCGGCATCGCCGGACGGGGCGGCGGTGGATCCGCCGACCGTGATCGAGACACGGGGGCTCACCAAGCGGTTCCGGGGCGGTCAGCTCGCCGTGGACCGGCTCGATCTCACCGTCCCCGCGGGCAGCGTCTTCGGGTTCCTCGGGCCGAACGGCTCCGGCAAGACCACGACCATCAGGATGCTGATGGGGCTGATCGAGCCGACGGCCGGGCGGGCCACGGTGCTCGGCGGATCGATGCCGGGGGCGGCCAGGACCGTACTGCCGCAGGTCGGGGCGTTGATCGAGGGCCCGGCGCTCTACGGCTTCCTCAGCGGACGGGACAATCTGCTCCGGTTCGACGCCGCGGATCCCACCGCCGATCCCCGGACCCGGCGGGACCGGGTCGGCGCCGCCCTGGAACGGGTGGGGCTCGCCACGGCCGCCGGGAAGAAGGCCAGGGCGTACTCCCTGGGGATGAAGCAGCGGCTCGGGCTGGCCGCCGCGCTGCTGCGGCCCCGTCGGCTGCTCGTCCTCGACGAGCCGACGAACGGCCTCGACCCGCAGGGCATGCGGGAGATCCGCGCCCTGGTGCGGGAGCTGGCCGCCGACGGGACGACGGTCTTCCTCTCCTCCCATCTGCTCGACGAGATCGAGCAGGTCTGCACCCATGCGGCGGTGATGGCCCGGGGCAGACTGCTCACCCAGGGCCCCGTCGCAGAACTGGCGGCCCGCGCGCGGGGACGGCTGACCGTCCTGACACCGGACACGGACGACGCGGCCCGGCTGCTGAAGGAGCGGGGGATCACCGAGGTGGTGGCCGAGCCGGACGGCGAGCGGGTGACCGCCGAACCGCCCGGCCCCGAGGTGGAGCTGGCCGAACTGACCGCGGCGCTGGTCGCGGCCGGGGTCAGGGTGCGCGGGTTCGGGGTGGAACGGGCGTCGCTGGAGGAGGCCTTCGTGGCGCTGACGGGGGAGGGTTTCGATGTCGCGGGTTGAGCCGGAGTCCGTCGTCGAGCCGGGGTCCGGGACGGGCACGGGCGCCGCGGGCGCGCCGTTGCGGACGCTGGGACTGTTCCGTTCCGAGCTGGTGGTGACCCTGCGGCGTTGGCGGACTCTCGCCCTGCTCGGGGTGTTGGCCGCGGTGCCGCTGCTGATCGGTATCGCGGTACGGATCGAGACCGGGGACGGCGGTCGGATGGGCGGTGGAGGCGAGGAAGGGCCCGCGTTCATCTCCCAGATCACCAACAACGGACTGTTCCTCGTCTTCGCCGCCCTCGCCGCCACGCTGCCGGTGTTCCTGCCGATGACGGTGGGCGTCGTCGCGGGTGACGCCATCGCCGGGGAGTCGGCCTCCGGCACCCTGCGGTATCTGCTGGTCGCCCCGGCCGGGCGGACCCGGCTGCTGCTGGTCAAGTACGCCACGACGCTGGTGTTCTGTCTGCTCGCCACCCTGGTCGTCGCGGTCTCCGCGCTGCTGGTGGGGGCCGCGCTCTTCCCGCTCGGCGATGTCACCACGATCTCGGGGACCCGGATCTCCTTCGGGGACGGGCTGACGCGCGCCGCGACGGTCGCCCTGGTCGTCGCGTTGTCGCTGGCCGGGCTCGCCGCGCTCGGGCTGTTCGTCTCGACGCTCACCAGCAGCGGGATCGCGGCGATGGCCACCACGGTCGGCCTGGTGATCACGATTCAGATCCTCGGCTCGATCCCGCAACTGGACGCGATCCACCCGTATCTCTTCCCGCATTACTGGCTGTCGTTCTCGGATCTGCTGCGCGAGCCGGTGTACTGGGGCGAGATCCGGAAGAACCTGGGACTCCAGGCGCTGTACGCGGCGGTGTTCGGGTCGGCCGCCTGGGCGCGCTTCACCACCAAGGACATCACGGCCTGACCGCGCCCGGCCCAGCCCGTACATGGCTGCATGCGTGTGCGATGGGAGCACACGCATGCAGCCTGTGGGGGGTGGCGGTTCCTGGGGCGGCCCATGGCGTCACGGCCGGGTGGTGCGTGGGTGGTGTACGTGGTGCGGTGGTGCGTGGGTGGTGCGGCGGCCCCGCGGAGGGCCGCCGCGGCTCAGAAGGTGAGCTTCCAGCTGTTGATGTAGCCGGTGTCCTGCGCACCGACGTCCTGGACGCGCAGCTTCCAGGCGCCGTTGGCGGGCTCACTGGAGGCGTTGACGGTATAGGTGGCGATGACGTTGTCCGCCGAGTCGTTGCCACTGGAGTTCTTGAGCCGGTACGCCGTGCCGTCCGGGGCCAGCAGGTCGATCACCAGATCGCCGCGCCAGGTGTGCCGGATGTCCACCCCGACGGAGAGGACGGGCGGGGCGTTGCCGGTCCGGCCGGCGACGGTGACGGTCGAGGTCACGGCGGCGCCGTTGTCCGGGACTGCGACGTCGTCGGTGTTCTCGTAGCTGTCGCCCGGCGGGACGACGACGCCGGTGCCCAGGGTCCAGACGGCATGGGCGACCGCGTCGCTGTTGCGGTCGAGGGCGGTGTCGTTGATGTTCGCCGTGGTGTCGCAGGAGGAGTGGTAGCAGCGGTCGAAGGCCTGGCCCGCCGTACCGCCCCACTTCTGGACCTGGGCCGCCGTCTTCGTCCGGCCCGCGCCGGTGAACAGCCCGCCGACCCGGATGCCCACATTCTTGAAGGAGGCGTGGTCGGAGCGGCCGTCGCCCTCGGTCTCGATCTCGGTGGGCACCCCGAGCCCGCCGAAATAGTCCTTGAAGACCTTCTCCAGCTGGACGTCGTCGTCGTAGACGAAGTAGCCCGGGTTCGGGGAGCCGATCATGTCGAAGTTGAGATAGGAGGAGATCTTCGAACGCTCGGCGGCCGGCAGGTTGTTGACGTAGTACCGGGAGCCGACCAGACCGACCTCCTCGGCGCCCCACCAGCCGAACCGCAGATGCTTGGTGGGCTGGAGTCCGGCCCGGGAGACCGCGAGGGCCGTCTCCAGGACGGCGGCGGATCCCGAGCCGTTGTCGTTGATCCCGGCGCCCGAGGCCACGGAGTCCAGATGCGCACCCGCCATGAGCACCTGGCCGGGGTCGCCGCCGGGCCAGTCGGCTATCAGGTTGTAGCCGGTGGCGCCGCCGGAGCTGAAGCTCTGGATGGAGGTGGTGTACCCGGCCGCGTCCAGCTTCGCCTTCACATAGTCGAGGGACGCGCGGTAGCCGGGGCGGCCGTGGGCGCGGTTGCCGCCGTTCGCCGACGCGATCGACTGGAACTGCGACAGATGCGCCTTCACATTGGCGAGGGGTATGTCGGGCGCGGCGAGCGCCGCCGTGCCGGAGACGGTCGCGGGGGCGGTCGGTGCCGGTGCCGTCGCCGCCGGTGAGGCGGCCGCGACCAGCCCGGCCAGGGCTATCGCGGCTCCGGCTATGCCACGTCTGGGACGGAGAGAAAGACGGCGGGGAACGGAGAGTCGCATAAGGGCTCCGGGGGGATTCCGTGCGGGGACAGGACGGAACGAGCGGGCCGCCCCGGAATGGCGGGATCCAGGGCGCTGGAGCGGTGGTGCGCGGTGCTCAGAGTCCGGGAGAGCGTGATGGACCGTCAAGGGCGGAAACCGGTCAGTCGTGTTCGTATACAGAACAGAAGTGGTTTTGGAGACGGTTCCGAAGTGGTCGCGTCCGCATCACTTCCCATCGCTCCGATGGTCGATTCCTGATCAATTCCCGTCGGATGCGAACGCTCGCGCTCACCCCCGGAGCCGGGGGTGAGCGCGAGCGGCGGAGCGGCTACTCCACTGCTCCACGGCTCCACTACTCCACGCAGAACTCGTTGCCCTCGGGATCGGCCATCGTCGTCCAGGTGCCCATCGGCTGCCGCTGCTCGTGGAGCACGGTGGCACCCAGTTCGCGCAGCCGGGCGACCTCGGCCGGGATCCGGTCCGTGCCCACATGCAGATCGAGGTGGAGACGGTTCTTGACCGTCTTGGCCTCCGGTACCCGCTGGAACAGCAGCCGGCGGCCCAGGCCGATGCCCTTCCGCTCGTCGTACCGGTCGTCCGGATGGCGGACGGCGGCCAGATCGAGCCAGACGTCCCGGCCGTACCGCTCGGTCGTGGAGCCGTCCGGCAGATAGCCCTGCTCGCGCAGTCCGGCAATGAGCGTGGCGTGGTCCTCGACCTGGTATCCGAGGGCGGCGGCCCAGAAGTCGGCCTGGGCCAGGGGGTCGGCGGCGTCGATGGTGAGCTTCCAGTGCAGTGGCGCAGTCATGTAACCGTTTATATTAGTTACATGGTCGACATCGCAAGAGGGTTCCTCCTCCGCCCCCCGTCCGGCGGCTCCTTCCGCTTCGACGCCGGGACGCTCTGCCTCGAACTGCTGCTCACGGGCGGCCCCGGCGAACTGGCCCGCTGGGAGTCGCTGTACGGGCCCGCCGATCTGGTGGAGTGGGCCGGGCGCAGCAGACTGCCGGACGGTCTGGCGCCCCGGGTCGAGCCGGAGGAGGTCACCGCCGCCCGGGAGCTGCGGAACGCGGTCCACCGGCTGGTGTCGGCGCGGATCGGCGGCCGGGAGCCGGGTCCCGCGGACCTCGCGATCGTCGACGCCGCCGCCGCGCATCCGCCGCCGGTGCCTCGGTTCGGCCCCGGCGGTACCCGGGCGTGGGTGCCCGGGGCCACCGGCGCCCAAGTGCTGTCGGCGGTGGCGCGGGACGCGGTGGACCTGTTCACCGGCCCGTACGCCGGGCGGATACGGGAGTGCGGCGCGGACGACTGCGGGCTGGTGTTCGTGGACACGTCCCGGCCGGGCCGCCGCCGCTGGTGCTCGATGGAGCGGTGCGGCAACCGGCACAAGGTGCGGGCGCACCGGGCCCGCCAGCCCGACGGCGGAGGCGGGGAAGGCGGGGAATGCGCGGGCGGGGCGACCGGCGGCGCGTAGGGGCCGATCGGTCGGCGGCGCGGGGCGGGGCGGCGGGGGCCGTGGTCGCGGCCGGGAGGCTATCGGGGCTGTCGTACCGCGGCGCGTTCGACGGGTGCCGACGCCGGTGTCGGTGTCGGTGCCGGTGTCGGGGCCGGGAGCCGGACCGGTCCCTCCGGTGCCGTCGGCTCGTCGCGGGTGTCGTAGGAGGCCCGGGCCGCCGCGATCTCGTTCTGGTGCTGTTCGGTCCAGGTGACGAGCGACCGGATGGTGGTGTGCAGGGTGCAGCCCAGCTCGGTGAGCGCGTACTCCACCCTGGGCGGGACGACCGGGTGCACCGTACGGCTGACGAGCCCGTCCCGCTCCAACTGGCGCAGTGTCACCGTCAGCATGCGCTGGCTGATCCCGTCGATCTCGCGGCGCAGTTCGGAGAAGCGCAGGACCCTGCTGTCGAGCAGGGCGATGACCAGCAGCGACCACTTGTCGGCGATCCGGTCGAGGATCTGCCGTACCTCGCAGTCCTCACGGGCGTCCCACTGGAAGGGGTCCGGGTCCCCGTCGTCCTCGAACTCGGGCACTCCCAGGTAACCGGGTGACTTCAAAGTGCCTCCTTCCACCGGACGTCATCCTGCCGGAGGATCGACATGGTTACAAGAGGGAACCGACCCTCGTACGAGTAACCGCCTCCCCTTCCTTCGGCATGCCAGCGCCTCGGCATGCCCCCGTGCCGTACGCCGGAGTCAGCCGATGTCCGCAGCCCCACCACCCCCGACCTCCTCTCCGTCCCCGACCCCCGACCCGCCCTCCTCCGACGCCGTACCCGAGCCCGAGCCCGAGCCCGTACCGGCACCCGCCGCGTCGGCCGCCATGTCCGGGCGGGCCAAGGCGATGCTCGCCGTTCTGTGCGGCACCGTCTTCCTGGAGGGCATCGACATCGCGATGCTCGCCGTCGCCGTACCCGCCATCCGGGCCGATCTGGGTCTGGCCACCGGCACCGCCGCCTGGGTCGTCAGCGGCTACGTCCTCGGCTACGCGGGCTTCACCCTGCTCGGCGGACGCGCCGCCGATCTGCTGGGCCGCCGCCGGATGTTCCTGCTCTGGCTGGTCGTCTTCATCGCCTTCTCCGGCCTCGGCGGCTTCGCCACGGAGGGCTGGATGCTGGTGGTGTCGCGCTTCGTGACCGGTGTGGCCGCCGCGTTTATGACCCCGGCGTCCCTCTCCGTCATCACCACCTCCTACACCGCGGGCCGCCAGCGGAACATGGCCCTGATGATCTACGCGGGCACCTCGGCGGGCGGCTTCTCCCTCGGTCTGGTCATCGGCGGACTGCTCACCGAGTTCGGCTGGCGCTGGGTCTTCTTCGCCCCCGTCGTGCTCGCCGTGCTGATCCTCGCCGGGGCGCTGCGGCTGCTGCCCGCCGACCGGGTCCCGCCCCGTACCGGCGGCTTCGATCTGCCCGGAGCCGTCACGGCCGCGGGCGCGATGCTGCTGCTCGTCTACGGCATCATCCGGCTCGAACACGGCTTCGCGGGCTGGGGGATCACCCTCGCGGTCGGGGGCGCCGGACTGCTGCTGGCCGGGCTGTTCGTCCGGATCGAGCGCCGGGCCGCCGTTCCCCTGGTCCGGCTCGGCATTCTGCGCAACGGGGCCATGGTCCGGGCCGATATCGGGATGATGCTGCTCTTCGGGGCGTTCTTCGGCTTCCAGTTCATGGTCACGCTCTATCTGCAGGAGCTGCGCGGCTGGACATCCCTCCAGACATCGCTCGCGCTGCTGGTCGCGGGGATCGACGTGGTGCTCGCCCCGACCGTCACCCCGATCCTGGTGAACCGCTTCGGCACGGCCCGGGTGATCTTCTCGAGCTTTGTGGTCGCGGTCGCGTCGTACGTCCTGTTCCTGCCGGTCGGCAACGACTGGTCGTATCTCGCGATGCTGCCCGCCCTCACCCTCGCCGGGATCGCCTTCGGGCTGGGGCTCGGGCCGCTCACCATCGCCGCCACCGACGGGATTCCGGCGGAGGAGCAGGGGCTCGCGGGCGGGCTGCTCCAGACCGCGATGCAGTTCGGCGGTGCGGTCGGCATCTCGGGGGTGACGGCGGTCTACGGACTCATGGGCGGCGACGACAACCGGATGGAGGCGTTCCGGGCGGGTCTCGTGGTGCCGGTGGTGATGGTCGTCATCGGTCTCGTCGTGGCGGCCATGGGGCTGCGCGGCGGGCGTGCCGACAAGGGCGGTGAGGGTGCGGCGACCGGCCTGCCCCCGGTGGTGGAGGTTCCGGCGGGGGCGGTACGAGCGGCGGGCTGACCCGGCCGTGATCGCGTACGCCCCCGTGCTCACCATGCTCAACAGGCATGGGGGCTGCGATGAATGTCACGTCTGTCCGGGCTTGTCCGGCGCGTACGGTGGGACGATGGACCAGCCCTCCTCCTTGCCGGACCCCGGCCCGGCCGCCGACTGCCCGCTGGTGGGCGTCGTGGCGGCGTATCTGCCCCGGCTGTCGGAGTTCTCCTTCGACCCGGGGCTCGTCGCCGCCGTCGACCAGCACGCGGCCGATGTCCGGGACGCGCTGGTGCCCCGGCCCCGGCGGCGGGGCGGCGGCCGGGGCTCCGCCCGGGGGCGGGACGCGCGGGCCGGGGCCTGGGCCGGGGCCGACTCCGGCGACGTACGGCGGGAGGATCTCGCCGACTACGTCCTCGGGTTCACGGACTGGCTCACGGAGACGGAGTGGACCGAACCGGTGGGATACGACTTCGCGACGCTGCGGCTCACCGCGGTCTGCTGGCTGGTGCGCGAGCACGATCTGCTCTCCCGGTGAGCCGCGCCCGGCCGTTGTCCTGGTGTTTCCGGTGCGGCGGTACGGGACGGTCCGGCGCGGGTGCCGCGGCGGACCATCCCGTACCGCCGGTGTGATCACATCGGGTCGTACGGACCGTCGTTGCCGCGCGGCCCCTGGTCGCCGCCCGTGCGCCGCTCCCCGGTCGTCCCGGGAGCCGTCCGCGTTCCCGGCGCCGGCTGACCGGCCGCCGCGTCCGACCGGCCCTGCTGATAGGCGCTGATGCTGTCCCGGGCGGCGCCCGAGGTCTCCGCCTCGGCGCGGGTCAGCCAGTTCTCCCAGCGCGAGCGCATCGGCCCGATCAGCCCGCCGCCGACGCCCACGATCAGGATGCCCGCGACCGTGCCGAGCGTGGCCAGCAGCAGGGGCCCGGTGATCGCGGTCGCGATACCGGCCTGGCCGAGTGCGGCGATCGCGCCGAGCGCCACGATGAACGCCCAGGCGACGGTGGCGAGGACCTTGCCGTACGAGGTACCGCTGAGGGCGTCGTTGATGATCTCGCGCACCGCGCGGGCGATCGCCATCGCGACCACCACGATCACCAGCGCCACCACGGCCCTCGGCAGCCAGGCGACCACCGCGTTGATCATTCTGCTGATGGGGTTGGGGCCGAAGACCCCGAGGGCCAGCTGGAGCACGATCAGCAGCAGCCCGTAATAAATGATCTTGGTGAGGATGGCGGTGGCGTCGTGCGACGAGTTCCGCAGGGCGTGTGCGGTACCACTGCGTTCGGAGAGCTTCTCGGAACCGACCCTGCGCAGCAGCCGGTCCACCACCCGGGCTATCAGCTTGGCGATGAACCAGCCGATGAGCAGGATCACGAGGAAGCCGATGAGCTTGGGTATGAAGGCCGCCACCGCGTTCCATGCCTGGGAGAAGCCCGCGCCGAAATCGACGGAAAGGGCCAGGGGCAGGGGCTGGGACATGTCCGGACTCCGTCCGCAGAGGGCTCCGGCGGACCCGGGACCCGTACTCCGGTCGTAACACCGGCGGGGGACGGCGGCCCGGGGTGGGACGGAAGTGTGGGCCGGTCGGGTGGCGGATTGGGCCACTGCGGTGGGGCGCCGACGCGCCCGCCCCGCCCGGTGGCCTCTCCCGGATGTCCCGGCCCGGCCCTCAGGAAGCCGGTTCGGTACGGACGGCCGCCTCGGCCGGCGGCGTGGGTGCCTCCGCTGGTTCCGGGGCACCCGCGGGCGGCGCCGGGGCGATCCGCGCCGCCGCTGCCGCCGCCGTGCCAGCCCGGCCGCCGGTCGCGACGACCGGTTCGCCCGCCGCCCGCAGGGCCTCCGCCCGCTCCCTCGTACGCCGTGCCGTCCGCAGCGCGTCCCAGGTCAGTACGGCCAGCGCCAGCCACACCAGCCCGAACCCGGCCCAGCGCTCGGCGGGCATCGCCTCGTGGAAGTAGGCGACTCCCAGCAGGAACTGGAAGACCGGCGCCAGATACTGGAGCAGGCCCAGCGTCGACAGCGGTATCCGGATCGCCGCCGCGCCGAAGCAGACCAGCGGTACGGCGGTCACCAGGCCCGTCGCCGCGAGCAGCAGCAGATGCCCGGTGCCCTCGGCGCCGAAGGTCGCGTCGCCCCGTGCCGCCAACCAGATCAGATAGCCCAGCGCCGGGAGGAAGAGGATCGCGGTCTCGGCCGCCAGCGACTCCAGACCGCCGATGTTCGTCTTCTTCTTCGCCAGCCCGTAGGTGGCGAAGGAGAACGCGAGGACGAGGGAGATCCAGGGCGGCTGCCCGTAGCCGATCGCCAGGACCAGAACCGCCGAGAAGCCGATCCCGACCGCCGCCCACTGCGCGGGCCGCAGCCGTTCCTTCAGCAGCAGGACGCCCATCGCGATGGTGACCAGCGGATTGATGAAGTACCCGAGGGACGCCTCCACCACCCGGCCCGTGTTCACGGACCAGATGTAGACGCCCCAGTTGACCGAGATGACCACGGCCGCCACCGAGATCAGCCCGAGCTTGCGGGGGTCGCCCAGCAGCTCGCGTATCCACCGCCACCGCTTCACGACCAGCAGCGCGAGGACGACGACCACCAGCGACCACGTCATACGGTGGGCGAGGATCTCGGTGGCGCCCGACGGCTTCAGCAGCGGCCAGAAGAGGGGGACGAGACCCCACATCCCGTACGCGCCGATTCCGTACAGCAGCCCCGCGCGCTGCTCTCCGTCCGATGACACTGGATCTCTCCCCCGTTCCGGCCCGGGCCCGGGCCCGGTGCGACCCGGTCCGTGTACGGCACACGCCCTGGGCGCACCGTATCCATGTGCGACGAAGGTACGCGTCCGGGGGCCGGACTGTCATGCCCGTATCGACATACGGTCATGACGGCCGTCCGTCGCCGCGACCGCTACGAAGAAGCCGCCCCCGCCGCGCTTCGTGCGCGGCGTGCGCGGCGGGGACGGCTCCTCGGTGTCGGGCGGCGGTCACCCGCGGGGCCCGTGGCCCCACGGGGTCAGCCCACCACGGTCCAGGTGTCGTTGCCCTGGAGCAGCGACGACAGATCGCCCTTGCCGTACTGCTCGACGGCCCGGTCGAGCTGGTCCGCCATCAGCGTGTCGTACACCGGGCGGCGGACCGAGCGCAGCACACCGATCGGGGTGTGGTGCAGCGTGTCCGCGTCGGCCAGCCGGGAGAGCGCGAAGGCCGTGGTCGGTGAGGTGCTGTGCGCGTCGTGGACCAGGACGCGCGACTCGTTCTCCGGGGTGACCTCGACGACCTCCAGATCGCCGGTCGCCGGGTCGCGGACGACACCCTTCGCGTTCTCGGCGCCGAAGCGGATCGGCTGCCCGTGCTCCAGCCGGATCACCGCCTCCTCCGCCTGCTGCTTGTCCTTGAGGACCTCGAACGCGCCGTCGTTGAAGATGTTGCAGTTCTGGTAGATCTCCACCAGGGCCGTGCCCTCGTGGTCGGCGGCGGCACGCAGGACCGAGGTGAGGTGCTTGCGGTCGGAGTCGACCGTACGGGCCACGAAGGTGGCCTCGGCGCCGATCGCCAGCGACACCGGGTTGAACGGGGCGTCCAGGGAGCCCATCGGGGTCGACTTGGTGATCTTGCCGACCTCGGATGTGGGGCTGTACTGGCCCTTGGTCAGTCCGTAGATCCGGTTGTTGAAGAGCAGGATCTTCAGATTGACGTTCCGCCGCAGGGCGTGGATCAGGTGGTTGCCGCCGATGGAGAGCGCGTCGCCGTCACCGGTGACCACCCAGACGCTGAGATCGCGGCGGGAGGAGGAGAGCCCGGTCGCGATGGACGGGGCCCGGCCGTGGATGGAGTGCATCCCGTAGGTGTTCATGTAGTACGGGAAGCGGGAGGAGCAGCCGATGCCGGAGACGAAGACGATGTTCTCCTTGGCGAGGCCGAGCTCGGGCATGAAGCCCTGAACGGCCGCCAGGATCGCGTAGTCACCGCAGCCGGGGCACCAGCGGACCTCCTGATCGGACTTGAAGTCCTTCATGGACTGCTTGGCCTCGGCCTTGGGGACCAGGGAGAGCAGACCGGAGCCGGGTCCTGTGGCCCCGGCGGCCGTGGTCGCGGGATGCGCGGCGGTCTCAGTCATCGATGGCCTCCTTGAGAGCCGTGGCGAGCTGCTCGGCCTTGAACGGCATGCCGTTGACCTGGTTGTAGCTGTACGCGTCGACCAGGTACCTCGCCCGGATCAGCAGGGCGAGCTGACCGAGGTTCATCTCCGGCACGAACACCTTGCGGTAGTGGCCGAGCACCTCACCGAGGTTCTCCGGGAAGGGGTTGAGATGGCGCAGATGGGCCTGGGCGATCGGGACGCCCGCCGCCCGCAGCCTGCGGACGGCGGCCGTGATCGGGCCGAAGGTCGAGCCCCAGCCCAGGACCAGGGTGGTCGCGCCGTCCGGGTCGTCGACCTCCAGATCGGGCACGGCGATCCCGTCCACCTTGGCCTGGCGGGTACGGACCATGAAGTCGTGGTTGGCCGGGTCGTAGGAGATATTGCCCGTGCCGTCCTGCTTCTCGATCCCGCCGATGCGGTGTTCGAGACCGGGTGTGCCCGGCACGGCCCAGGGGCGGGCCAGGGTCTCCGGGTCCCGCTTGTAGGGCCAGAAGACCTCGGTACCGTCGGCCAGTTCGTGGTTGGGGCCGGTCGCGAAGCGGACCCGCAGATCGGGCAGCTCGTCCGGCTCCGGGACCCGCCACGGCTCGGATCCGTTGGCCAGATAGCCGTCGGAGAGGAGGAAGACCGGGGTGCGGTAGGCCAGGGCGATCCGGGCGGCGTCCACGGCGGCGTCGAAGCAGTCCGCCGGGGTGCGCGGGGCGACCACGGGCACGGGCGCCTCGCCGTTGCGGCCGTACATCGCCTGCAGCAGGTCGGCCTGCTCGGTCTTGGTCGGCAGACCGGTTGAGGGGCCGCCGCGCTGAATGTCCACGATGACCAGCGGCAGCTCCAGGGAGACCGCGAGGCCGATCGTCTCGGACTTGAGGGCGACACCCGGTCCCGAGGTGGTGGTGACCGCGAGGGATCCGCCGAACGCGGCGCCGAGCGCCGCGCCGATCCCGGCGATCTCGTCCTCCGCCTGGAAGGTCCGCACCCCGAAGTTCTTGTGCTTGGACAGCTCGTGGAGGATGTCCGAGGCCGGAGTGATCGGGTACGAGCCCAGGTACAGCGGCAGATCCGCCTGGCGGGCCGCGGCGATCAGACCCAGCGACAGTGCCAGATTGCCGGAGATATTGCGGTACGTCCCGGTGGGGAACGCCTTGGTGGCCGGTGCCACCTCGTACGAGACGGCGAAGTCCTCGGTCGTCTCGCCGAAGTTCCAGCCGGCGCGGAAGGCGGCGATATTCGCCTCGGCGATCGTCGGCTTCTTGGCGAACTTGGTCCGCAGAAAGGCTTCCGTACCCTCGGTGGGCCGGTGGTACATCCAGCTCAGAAGCCCCAGCGCGAACATGTTCTTGCTGCGCTCGGCCTCCTTGCGGGAGAGCCCGAAGTCCTTCAGCGCCTCGATCGTCAGCGTCGTCAGCGGCACCGGGTGGACGTGGTAGGCGTCGAGGGAGCCGTCCTCCAGCGGCGAGACGTCGTAGCCGACCTTGGCCATCGCGCGCTTGGCGAACTCGTCCGTGTTGACGATGATCTCGCCGCCGCGCGGGACGTCGGCGATATTCGCCTTCAGAGCGGCCGGATTCATCGCGACCAGCACATTGGGCGCGTCACCCGGCGTGAGGATGTCGTGGTCCGCGAAGTGCAGCTGGAAGCTGGACACGCCGGGCAGGGTCCCGGCGGGGGCGCGGATCTCGGCGGGGAAGTTCGGCAGCGTCGAGAGGTCGTTGCCGAAGGACGCTGTCTCGGAGGTGAAACGGTCGCCGGTGAGCTGCATGCCGTCGCCGGAGTCGCCCGCGAACCGGATGATCACCCGGTCCAGCTTGCGGACCTCCTTCACGGGCGGGGCGCCACCGTCGGCGGCTTCCGCGTCGGGAAAGCGCTGTTCGCCGACAACCGCCTCGGTGGCGTCGCCGGTCCCGCTGACCCCGTCAGCCTCGTCGGCATGCTCGGCTGGGCTACTGACCTGGCTGGTCACTGAAATGGACCTCCCTTGAGGCGGCTGCTGGGGCCGGCCGTCCCACTGGCCGTTCCACGTGCAACCCTACGTCGGTAAGGGTCACCTTCCCCGTACCGCTCATATGCTGGACTGGAAAATGAGACGGGATTTTGTCCTGGTCTGTCACATTTCACCCCACCTCGGTGGTCCGCCCGGCGGGACACTCCCGCTCGTCCTTTGGTAGTAGGACCCGCCGCCCGGCCCGGAATCTGACAGAGTGTCAGGTCGCTAGGAGTTGAGATACGTCAGCACGGCCAGCACCCTGCGGTGATCCCCGTCACTGGGCGACAGGCCGAGCTTCTGGAAGATATTGCTCACATGCTTCTCGACCGCGCCGTCGCTCACCACGAGCTGCTTCGCGATCGCCGAATTGGTCCGGCCCTCCGCCATCAGACCCAGGACCTCCCGCTCCCTCGGTGTCAGTTTCGCCAGCACGTCCTGCTTACGGCTGCGCCCCAGCAGCTGGGCCACCACCTCGGGGTCCAGTGCCGTGCCCCCCGTCGCCACCCGCACCACCGCGTCCACGAACTCGCGGACCTCGGCGACCCGGTCCTTCAGCAGATAGCCCACACCACGGCTGCTGCCCGCCAGCAGCTCCGTCGCGTACCGCTCCTCCACATACTGCGAGAGGACCAGGACTCCTATCCCCGGATGGTCCCGGCGCAGCCGCACGGCCGCCCTGACCCCCTCGTCCGTATGCGTCGGGGGCATCCGTACATCCGCCACCACCACATCCGGCAGCTCGCCCGCCGCGGCCAGCTCGCCCACCGTCTTCACCAGCGCGTCACCGTCGCCGACCCCCGCGACCACCTCGTGTCCGCGGTCCGTCAGCAGCCTTGTGAGGCCCTCCCGCAGCAGCACCGAATCCTCGGCGATGACCACCCGCACCCTGCCGTCGTCCACCACAGCCCCGTTCCCCCATGTCGATCCGTACCGGCCCGCCGCTTCGCACGGCTTCTTGCGACCCCAGCATCCCAGTATTCGGATCGGGTCGGGGAAGCCTGTGGACAACGCACCGCGTTATGGGGGGAACCGGTCGCCGGAAGTCCGCCGGAAGTCCGTCGGAGGTCCATCGGAAGACCGGTGGAAGCCCGGTGGAAGGCCGGTGGAACAGGGGGGTACAGGGGGGTGAGAACGCGGAGGCGGGGGCCGGGGGGGCCCGACCGCAGCCCCCCCCCCCCGACACCGCCCCCCCCCCCCACCCCCCGTAAAAGGGGGAAAAACCGCCCCCCCGG
>NZ_JBHYZV010000101.1:0-22536 GCF_042753905.1 Streptomyces sp. NPDC059248
CTTGGGTGGGTGTTGGGTGGGGGGGGGGCGGCCCCGGACCCGGTCGGCGGCCGAGGGGAGCGGGCGCGCGGCCGCGCGCCCGCGTGGGCGTCAGGCCGGATGGGAAGAGGCGCGGAGCCAGGGGTGCGGGGGCGGGAAGCGGGATGTGCGGGCCCATTCGAGGTCCGGGCCGCCGGGGAGGGTGCGGTTGGCCGCCGCCCATTCGCGGATCAGCTCTTCGTAGATGGGGGTGGCGCCGGTCGAAGGGGCCGCCTGGTGGGCGGGCTGGTCCGGGTACGCGTGAGGAGCCGGAATGGTCGGGACGCGCTGCCATCGGGGCGTCGGGGATGTCCTTGCCATACGACAGAAAACGGGGGCTCACCGGGCGAAGTCACTGTGCACATGCCTACGCGGAGTAGCGCAGGAACGGTTTTTCGAGGCGCGCGGTGTGAGCCGGTGCCCGGGGGCTCCGCCTCCGCGCACCGGCGCTGGAAGGGCGCGTGAATCGGGGTGCGGGGGCGGAGTGCGCGCCCCCGGGGGACAGGGAAGGCGTACGCCGGGGGAGTGCGGATGGCTCGTTGGGGTGTTCGTACCGCGACACGACCCCCGTGGACCGCCTGAACGGCGGATTCCCGGCCAAAAGGGCGTGATCATACGGAAAACGTGCCGGACGAGGGGACCGATGATGCGACTGATGCGACGTAAGGCCTGGCCGCTGGTGCTGCTCTCGGTGTGCGTGCTGGGCGGCGGGGCGACCGGCTGTCAGGGCGCGCCCGCGGACCGGCCGGCGCCCGAGCCGGTGCGTCCGCCCGCCGCCGCCGGTCCGGCCGGGGCGCAGGACACCAAGGGTGGCGGGAAGGCGGTCGCCGGGATCGGTGACGCCGTCGACCTCGGTGGCCGGGCCTCCGGCGAGCATCTGCGGATGTCGGTCCTGGCCTATGTCGACCCCGCCGTCACGGTGCCCCCGCGCGGCGGGCGGACAGCGGTTCCCGGGCCCCCGGACGGGCAGCGCAGGATCGGGGTCTCGGTCGCCCTGCTCAATGTCGGCGGACATCTCTACGACACCCGGCGGACGAAGACCTGGGTCACCGATACGAAGGGAAAGCGGCATCCCGCGGTGCCCGGCGGGGAAATCACCACCGGAATCCCGGTGGAATGGAACACCCTTGCGGTGGGTGAATCCGCGGACGGCTGGCTCGTGTTCGATGTACCGAAGGCCGCGTTTATCACCGAATTCCATGGTGACCTCGGGGAATCGACCGTCGCCTGGCGGCTCCAGGCTCCGCCGAGCAGGTGAATCCCGCGGGTGACGGGGCCGGTCGGGGCACTAGGGTGCCGAGGCATGACGACAGCCAACTCCACCGCATCAGCCAAGAATTCCGTGGACCGAGCCCATTTGGGCACCCTTTCCGTACTCGCCTGGACCGGCGACCCCGAGGCCGGGCACGACATGCCGTATCTCCTCGTCTATTCACTCGGCGACGGGACCGGTGACGCCGAGGAGAACGAGGCCGCCCTCGTCGGAATGGTCGAGGAATGCGGGCTGCGGATCGGGGATCTCGCCGACGCCACGTCCGCGTCGGTCAATTCCCCGATCCGGCTGCTCGTCGAGGGCGGACAGGCCGTCCTCAACATGCCCTATCTCAGCGCCCAGTGCCCCGTGCCCCCGGAATGGCTGTCCGCCGTCGGCGGCCGGGGCCATGCGCATCTGATCATCGCCTCCCGGACCTGGCCGGAGGCCGCGCCCGGCGAACCGGTCACGGAGGAGACCCTTCAGCGGTTCCTCGGGGACGAGGACACGCTGCTGTCGTCGGGCCATGTCCTCGTACGGATTTCCCAGCTCAGGTCGTAGCGGGAGGCTTGGGCGGGGCCGTGTCCCGGGCGGCCGGAGCCGCCGCGGGTCCGGTCCCGCCCCGGGCCGGTGACGAGGCCGGTGACGAGGCCGGAGCGGGGGCCGAGTCCGAGTCCGAGTCCGGGTCCGGGGCCTGGGCCGGCGCCTGACCACCGGTCCCCATCGCCGCGAGGGCCAGGGTGACGGCCAGCGACGCCACCGCCATCAGCGTCATCGCCGTGGCCGGTGAGGTGAACTGGGCCAGGGTGCCCGCGAGCAGGGCGCAGATCCCCTGGAGCGCGGCCATACCGGTGGCGTGCAGGCCGAGGGCCTGGCCCGCGAGGTCGTCGGGGGTGTGGGCCATCAGACGTTCCTGCAGGATCAGCCCCGCGGCGAAGCCGACGGACGAGACACCGATGACCACCGCCGACAGTGCGACCCCCGGCTGGAGGAAGAAGAACAGATACGGCGCCGCCAGCAGCAGCCGCAGCGGGATCGCGAGCCGGGGCCGCAGCGTCGGCGGCAGCAGCCGGCCGACCAGCAGATCGCCCAGGAGCATACCGAGCGCCCCGAAGGCGTACAGCAGGCCCGCGGCGTCGGGGGCGTACGAGACGTACAGGGAATTGCCCCCGACCACCAGGCCGTTGGGGACCCACAGGTTCAGATACGCCAGCCGGCGGGGGCGCGACGACCACAGACGGGCGTTGCTCCGCCAGGTCGCCGAGACGGAAGGGCGGCCGGCGGAGCGCGGCGGGCGTGCGGTCAGGCCCAGCCGGGTGACCAGCGCCGACAGCAGATACAGCGCCGCCGCGAGCAGCAGGCACTCCCGGGGCGAGAGCACCGTCAGCAGCAGTCCGCCCGTCGCGGCCCCGGCCACCTGCATCAGGCCCCAGAGCATGTTGAAGACCGAGCGCCCCAGAACGTAACCGTCCTTGGGGAGGATCTCGGCCAGCAGCCCGGCGCGCGCGCCGCTGCCCAGCGACCCGACCAGGCCCTGGAGGAGGACGACGGCGAAGAGGGCCGCGACCGGCAGGCCGGGCACCGCCAGGATTCCCGTACCGGCCGTGAAGGCGAGACCGAGACCGGTCAGGACCGCGCGCGGCGGCAGCCGGTCGGCGCCCGAGAGCAGGAACGCGCCCCCCAGCAACTGGGCGATCTGCGGGCCGAACATACTCACCGCGGTCAGTAACGGGGAGCCGGTGGCCCGATAGACAAGTGTGCCGATGGCCAGTGCGCCCATCATCTGACCTGCGGCGAAAACGGCGAAGGAGAGCATGAAGGGGGTTACTTCCGGCGTTCGGAAGAGGGTGCGGTAGCTGCGCATGGGCCGAAGTCTGGGAGCACCGACGGCTCCTGTTTACTGTTTCGCCGAGGCGCGAAAGGTCGTACGCATGGGCTTGTGGCAGATCGACACCGACACGCTCGCCCGCAGCCGGTTCACGCTCTCGCCGTTCGCCGAGACCTTCGCGAGCCTGCAACTGCTGAACACCGGGACCGGCGCCCATCCGGGCGAGGACGCCTGGCTGCGGACGCATCTGCCCGGCTATCGCGCGCGGCTCGCGGCCGACCCGGTGGCCGGACCCCTCGTACGGGCCGCGATCGGCACCTCGTGGATCGCCGACTTCTTCTGCCCCACCTCGTGCGTCGGCGAGAGCTTCGAGGACACCGTGGCCCGGGTCCGGGCGGCCGGGGCGGGGGAGGCCCGGGAGAATCTGCGCGTATCGCTCAAGGGTCCGCTCCCCGCCGCCCTCGACCGGGACGATCTGCCCGAGCGGGCCACGGAGCTGCTGACATATGTGTGGGGCGAGACCGTACGGCCCTACTGGGAGCGGCGGCGGCGCGTCCTGGAGGCCGACATGGTCGCGCGGACGGCCCGGGTCGGGCAGGACGGCTGGGCGGCCGTACTGGACTCGCTGCGGCCGGGGACGCGCTGGCTGGGGGAGGGCGGGTTCCAGGTCAACCGGAACGCCTATCCGCCGCGGACCATAGCCGCCGACGCCGAACTGCTGTTCATGCCGGTGACCCCGCGGCGGGGATGGGTCTCGTGGGAGGGGCGGGAGCGGTACGCCGTCGTCTACCCCTGCCTCGGCGTACTCGCCGAGGACCACGACCGGCGGCCCGTCCCGGCCGGCCTCGGGACGCTCCTCGGGCCCGCGAGGGCGGCCGTGCTGGCACTGCTCGGGACCCCGCTCAGCACCACCCAGCTGGTCGCGGTGACGGGGCAGGGACTGGGTTCGGTGGGGCGGCATCTGCGGGTACTGCTGGACGCCGGTCTGGTGGAACGGCGGCGGGCCGGACGGTCGGTACTGTACGTGCGGACCACGGCCGGGGAGGTCCTGCTGGAGGCCTCGCGGCCGGAGCGGTCGGGGCCGGAGCGGGGGTCTTACGCCGCCGGGCCCGGCGCTCCCGTCGCCGCCGAAGGCCCCGGCGCTCCCGAAGGCCCCGGCGCCCCCGGGCTCAGACCCGGCGGCGCGGGGTGAAGGCGAACGGCAGCGCCCGTACCCGGTTGTCGAAGCTGGAGTCGATCAGCTCCGCCGGGCCCGTCGCCCGCAGGTCCGCGGTCCGGGCCAGCAGCTCGCCGAAGACCGCCCTCATCTCCTGGCGCGCCAGATGGGCGCCCAGACAGTAGTGCGGCCCGCCGCCCCCGTACCCGAGATGCGGATTGGGGGAGCGGGTGATGTCGAAGGTGTCGGGGGCGTCGAACACGGCCTCGTCGCGGTTGGCCGACGCGTAGAACAGCACCACCTTCTCGCCCGGCCGGAAGACCCGGCCGCCCAGGGCGTGCTCCGCGACCACCGTCCGGCGGAACTGGATGATCGGCGTCGAGTGCCGGACGATCTCCTCCACCGCCCCGTCCCCGTACCGCCCGGGATCGGCGGCCAGCAGTTCGCGCTGCTCGGGATGGTCCCCGAGGAGCACCAGACCGTGCGCCAGCGCGTTGCGCGTGGTCTCCACCCCGGCGACCAGCAGGAGCGAGAAGAACGCCCCGAGCCGGCGGGCGTCCAGCGCCTGTCCGTCGACATCGGCGGTGACCAGGGCCGTGATCAGATCGTCCCGCGGGTCCCGGCGGCGCTCCCGTGCCAGCCGCGCCATCACGAGATGCAGATGCGCCAGGGCCCGCAGCCCCCGCCCCGGCATCCGCAGCCGCCGCCGGCCCACACCGATGTCCCGTGACGCCTCGTCGATCCGGCGGGCGATCTCCCGGCGGTGGTGCCCGGGGACGCCCATCAGATCGCAGATGACCTCGAACGGCAGCCGGGAGGCGACCGCGGCGACGAAGTCCGCGGGCCGGTCCCGGATCACCTCGTCCACAAGGCGTTCGGCCACCGCCCGGACGTTCTCCTCGGCGGCCGCCAGCAGCCTCGGGGTGAACGCCCGGCCGACGATCCGGCGGAGCGCCGCGTGCTCCGGATCGTCCAGGTTCACCATCGAGTCGCCGAACAGCGCCTTCACCCAGCCCGCCGGTTCGGGTGTGGTGACACCCGGCGCGCTGGCGAAGACCCGGGACGTACGGCTCGCCTCCTGGACGTCCGCGTGGCGGACGAGGGCGTGGAAGCCGCCGGGCCCATCGGGGGCGCCGAACCGGACCGGGGCGTCGAGCGCCCGCAGCCGGGCGAAGGCGGCCAGCCGGCGCGGGCGGGGCAGCCGCCAGAAGGCCGGATCCGCGAGATCGTCCACATCGGCGGTCCCGGTGGGCGCGGCGGTCTCAGCGGGTCTGGTGGGTCCTGTCACCGGCGGGGCGAGGGGCGCGGGGATTTCCATGGCCGGGGTACTCCTCGGGGTCGGGCGGGCCGTCCTCGGCCATTGTCCGGCTATCAAGGGCTATGTGATGCTTCGTTACGACGCGCCGCCCGAAGCACTGTTGCTGCATTCGGGGGAACTTCGCGCTGTCCCCCGCGCCCCGGTCGTTGTTGAGCCCGGAAGCAACACGGCGGTCGGACCGCCCGGCGACACGCGCCGGAGCGCGCCGACGAGCGCAGAGGGGACACATCCATCCATGAAGTCGACCACCCGAGGTTCCGTCGCCGCTCTCCTGGCCTGTGTGGCGTCGGCCGTGGGCGCCGGCGCCGGAACCGCCGCCGCGGCTCCGTCGGCCCCGGTCAATCTGCCGCTGGAGGCCCTGGAGACCGTCCTCCCGGTCCCCGCCCCCGAACTGAGCACCGGTGTCCCCGTCCCCGTACCGCACGCCCCCGAGGCCCCGGCGCACGTCGCCGGGCGGATGCTGCCGTACGGGGCGCTGCCCCGGGTGCCGCTCAGTACCGAACTGCCCGTCACCGAGGCGGGCCTGCCGCTCACCGAACCCCTCGGCGACCGGCGCCTCGGTGTCGCCCGGATCGCCTCCGAGGCGGCCGAACTGTCCCTGGCGACACCGGGCGCGTCGCTGGGCGCGCCCCTCTCGGCGCCCCGGCCCGAGCTGTACGGGCAGCCCGAGCCGGTACTCCCGGAGGTCGCGCTGCTCACCCCCCATCTCCGGGGCGCGCCCACCGCGGGTGTGCTGCTGGACTGACAGTCGTACCGCCCGTCCCTCGCGCGCACCGCGGTCCACCCGGACGAGGAACCCTTTCGCCGTCGTCTCGTTGACAGGGTTCGTACTGTTCCGTACCCCTGTTCACGACCGCATCGCGAAGGGCGACCCATGCGTATCCCCGACCGCCTCGGTACCTTCCGTACCCTCCGCCCCAGCCGCCGGATCGCCTTGCGCGCCTTGTTCACGGCGGTGGTGGCCGGAGGGACGGCCGGAGCGCTCGCACCGCTGCTCAAGGCGGGCCGGGCCGGTCCCGGGGCGGGGGTCGGCGAGCGGTTCGCGGAGGTGTACCGGGGCCGCCGGATCGAGGGCAGCGCCACCGTGCTCGTACCGGCGCACGGCCATGGCGGCGGGCCGGAAGAGAAGACGGCGCCGCCGACGATCGAGGTCCGGATCGACGGGCGACCGCTGCACATCATGCGCCGCGCCGACGGCAGCTATCTGAGTCTGGTCAACCATTACGAGTCCTTCCCGACCCTGCGCGAGACGGCGCGCGCGGCCGTGGACGAGCTGGGCTCGGCACAGCTGGTGGCGCTCCGTGGCTGACGCGACGACGGCGAAGGGCCCGACGACGGCGAAGGTCCCGGTCCGGAAGAACCAGCGCGATCTGACCGCCGTGGAGAAGAAGCGCCTGGTCGACGCGGTGGTGGAGCTGAAGCGGCGCGGCGAGTACGACGAGTTCGTACGGATGCACGGCGACTTCTACGTCACGGACGGCGAGCTGCGCCCCCGCGCCGCCCATATGACACCCTCCTTCTTCCCCTGGCACCGGCGCTATCTACTGGAGTTCGAACGCGCGCTCCAGCGGGTCGACGACCGGGTCACCGTGCCGTACTGGGACTGGACCCGGGACGCGTCGGCCACGGCGGCGCCGTGGACGGACGACCTCCTCGGCGGTACGGGCCGGCCGGGCGACCGCCGGGTGACGTCCGGCGCCTTCGCCTTCGGTACCGGTAACTGGCCGATCAACTCGCGGGTCGCCGACGGCCGCTATCTCACCCGTGACCTGGGCCGCCCCTCCGACCCCCTGACCCTGCCGACGAAGGACGACGTGGACCGGGCGATGGCGGAGCGGGAGTACGACGCGGCCCCCTGGGACTCCACGGCGCGCGGCGGCTTCCGCAACGCGCTGGAGGGCTGGGCGGCGGGCAGCCCGGAGCGGTGGCGCACCCACAACCGGGTCCACCGCTGGGTCGGCGGGCTGATGCTGGGCGCGACCTCGCCCAACGACCCGGTGTTCTGGCTGCACCACGCGTTCGTGGATCTGCTGTGGGAGCGGTGGCGGAAGGCGCACCCGGGCTCCGGTTATCTGCCCGAGGCCCCGCTGCCGCGCGGCGACCGCCAGCACCGCAGGGTCTTCGCGCTGCACGAGCCGCTGCCGCCGTGGGACGTAACGGCGTCGGAGCTGCTCGACCACCGGGGCTGGTACCGGTACGCGTAACCCTGTCGTGCGGCGCCCGGCGCCCGGGGCGAAAGACCGAGGGCCTCACCTCCGACGGACGGTCGGGGGTGAGGCCCTCGGGCTCGGGGGGTCGGTGCTTAGTACGCGCCGCCACCGGTGTTCGCGCACTGGTTGCCGAACGCCGGGTTCAGCAGCCCGATCACGTCGATGGTGTTGCCGCAGACGTTCACGGGGATGTTGATCGGAACCTGCACGACGTTGCCGGAGATGACACCGGGGGAGTTGGCGGCGGCGCCGTGCGCTCCGGCGTCGGCGGCGGCCATGCCCGCGCCACCGGCCAGCAGGGCGCCGGACCCGGCGAGAACGGCGGCGGCCTTCGCGATACGCGACATCAGTAGTTCTCCTTGCAGAGTCTGAAACATCGGCCGCGGGGTTTGCGGCCTTCACGTTGACAACGCGGTACCCCTTGGGTGGTAACGGATCTTGTCGGAACTCTCGGAACTGATCGTCTGTGCGAGTGCCGTTCGGGCGTGACTCCGGGAGGGCTTACGGCGTTGCGCCGGGCATGAGCACTCACGGAAAGCACCGCAAGCACCGCACCCCGGTCCGCCCCGCCCGTGCGGTGGCCGTCGCCGGGTTCGCCCTGGCCGCGTTGGCGGCGGCGGGCGCGGGTACGGCGGCTCAGGCGGCCCCGGCGACGGCCACCGCGACGAGCGGCGGAGAGGTGGACCGCAACCTCCTGAAGCCCCCGCCGGGCGGCCTCATCACCCCGGTCGCCAACGCGGCCTCCGGCCTTCTCGGGGGGTAACCCCCCGGGGCCCTGGGGCCCGCGCCCCGAGGCGCTCCGGGTAACGGCATCCCGCCGTGGCGGGGACTGCTGAGTCCCGTCCGCGCCGGGTCTGTGGCTTGTCGCGCAGTTCCCCGCGCCCCTGGATACCTGGTGTTCGCCCACTTGCGAAATGGGCCCGGCCGGGCGCGTACCCGGGCCCCCGGCACCCCCGAAGGGACCCGTGCCGGGGCCCCGACGGCGGTGGGGCCCCAGCACGGGCGGTTACCGGGCGCGGCCCCGAGGCCACGCCACGCGGCGGTCAGTTCGGCGGCGGCGGTGTCCGCCGGATCGACCGGCCCGCGAGGACGTCCGTACGGACCCCGTCCTCGATGACGAACCGGCCGTCGATCAGTACATGCGGAATCCCCGTCGGCAGGGTGCGCGGCGCCGCGAACGTGGAGCCCGCCGCGACCGTGTCCGGGTCGAAGAGGACCAGGTCCGCGCGGTATCCCTCACGGACCAGGCCCCGGTCGGCGAGCCGGAGCCGGGCCGCCGGGCGGGAGGTGAGGTGGGCGACGGTCTCCTCCAGGGTGAGGACGCCCAGTTCGCGCGCGTACCGCCCGAGGTAGTGCGGGAAGGTCCCGTACGCCCGGGGGTGCGGCTTCGCGCCTTGGAGGATGCCGTCGCTGCCACCGGTGTGGACGCGGTGGCGCATGATCGCCCGGACGTTCTCCTCGTGCCCGACGTGCTGGAGGATCGTGGAGCCGAGCCGGTCCGCGATCATCAGGGCGCGCGCGGTGACCCAGGGGGCCTCGCCGCGTTCCTTCGCCGACTCCTCGATCGTCTTGCCGACGTAGCCGCCGAGCGCCGGGTCGGCGACGCCGGAGATCTCGATGGTCTCCCACTCCATCGGCACCCCGTGGCAGCCGTCGGAGCCCACGACCTCCAGGTGGTGGCGGATCCGCTCCGCCGTCTCGTCGTCCCGCAGCCGGTCCAGCAGCGCGTCGGGGCCGCCCTCACTCGCCCAGCTGGGGAGGGTGGCGACGAGGGTCGTGGAGCCGGGGGTGTACGGGTAGGTGTCGAGGCTGATGTCGGCGCCCTGGTCGAGCGCGTCGTCCAGCAGGGCCAGCAGATCGCCCGCGCGCCCCTTGTTGACGCCGAAGTTCATGGTGGCGTGGGCCAGGTGCAGGGCGCAGCCCGCGTCCCGGCTGAGCCGGACCATCTCCTCGTACGCCTCCAGCGCCCCGGCGCCGTAGGACCGGTGGTGCGGGCAGTAGTAGCCGCCGTACGAGGCGACGACCCGGCAGAGTTCGGTCAGTTCGGACTGGGGGGCGTACATCCCGGGGGTGTAGGTGAGCCCGGACGACATGCCGACGGCGCCCTGTTCGAGGCCCTCGGCGACGAGCTGCTTCATCCGGGTCAGTTCGTCGTCGGTGGCGGGGCGGTCGTCCCAGCCGACGACGGCCATCCGGACGGTGCCCTGGGGGACGAGGTACGCGGCGTTGACGGCGATGCCCCGGTCGAGCCGGTCGAGGTATTCGCCGACCGTACGCCAGTCGAAGTCGACCGAGTCGTCGCCCGGGCCGCCGCCGTTCCAGCCGTTGATGGCCCGGCGGACACCGGCGAGGGTGGCGTCGTCGACGGGGGCGTACGAGATGCCGTCCTGGCCGAGGACTTCGAGCGTCACGCCCTGCGCGGCCTTGGCCTCGTGGCCGGGGTCGCGCAGCAGGGCGAGGTCGCTGTGGGCGTGCATGTCGATGAAGCCGGGGGCGAGCGCGAGCCCGGCGGCGTCGATGACGCGGGCGCCGGGGGCGGCGGCGGGCGCCGGGTCGCCCTCGCGGCGGATCGCGGCGATCCGGCCGTCGCGTATCAGGACGCCGGCGCGGTACGAGGCGCCGCCGCTGCCGTCGACGACCCGGGTGTCACGGATGAGGAGGTCCATCGCGGTCCCGCCTGTCTCAGAAGAAGGTGCGGATGTAGTCGGTGACGGTGCCGTCGGCCTCGACGAGGGGGATGAGCTGCCACTTGTCGAAGGCGGTACAGGGGTGGGACAGGCCCATGCCGATCCAGTCGCCGACCTCCAGATCGGCGTCGGGCGCGGTCCGCACCCAGCCGTGCTGGTCGGACAGGCCGCTGATCTCGATCCCGGTGGCGGGGCGGATCTCGCCGGTCCCGGCGTCCCTGACGACCTGCGCCTCCGGCAGATCGAGGTCGTACGCCGCGTCCCGCTTGCCCGCGTTGAGGAACGCCTGCTCGGCGCTGGGCCGGGACACGACCTGCGCCCACAGCCGGAACGCGGGCTGGAGGGCGCCCTCGTCGGGGACCCGGTTGAAGGGGGTGAGGTGCCGGTAGTGGCCGTCGTCATGGGAGACGTACGCGCCGGAGCGGAGCAGTTTGAGCACCGGCCGGGAGAGGGCGGGGATCTCGGCGAAGACGTCCGCGACGGCGTCGAACCAGGCGCTGCCGCCCGCGCTGATCACCACGTCGGAGCTGTCGGCGAACCGGCCGTCGCGGTCGAACGCGGCGGTGAGGGCGACCAGCCGGCGCAGCCAGGCCCTGACCCGCTCGCCGTCGGCGTCGGGCACCTCGCCCTCGTATCCGGCGACGCCCACCAGACGGAGGGTCCCGGTGGCGGCGACCGCGTCGGCGACGGCGGCGCACTCGGCTTCGGTACGGGCGCCGGTGCGGGCGCCCTCGCCGGCGCCCAGCTCGACCACGACCTCCAGCGGACGGCCGGCCCCGGCGTCGGTCAGGGCGCGGTCCATCAGTTCGACGCCGCGTACCGAGTCGACGTAGCAGACGAACCGGAAGTCGGGGTCGCGGTCCAGCTCACCGGCGAGCCAGCGCAGGGCGGCCGGGTCGACGACCTCGTTGGCGAGGAAGATCCGCTGGATGCCGTGGGCGCGGTAGACGCGGGCCTGGTGCGGGACGGCGGCGGTGATGCCCCAGGCGCCGCGCTCCAGCTGGCGGGCGAAGAGCTGGGGCGACATGGAGGTCTTGCCGTGCGGGGCGAAGACCAGGCCGTGGCGCTCGGAGTAGGTCTGGAGGAGGTCGAGATTGTGCTCGACGGACTCGGCGGAGAGCGCCAGGACGGGGGTGGTGAAACCGCCGGTGAACAAGGAGCGCCGTTCGGCCGCCAGCTCGGCGACGGTCAGCCCGTCTGCGTCGGGCGGCAGCGCCTTGAAGCGGTGGTCGACGCGCTCGTGGCGGAGCTGGCCCAGCGGATCGGCGGGCATGGAAGCCTCCTCGGTTCTGTTCGGTCTCGCGGTCACCAGGTTTGTTGCAATCTCTGCAACGGTCATTGCGTATAACGCTCGGAGCTGTCTAACATCCGGCGCAGTGCCGGGTCAATGGACCCGACGCCCCCAGACCCGCGAGGAGCCCCAGAGGTGAGCAGCGTGAACGGACCCGGCGAACCGTCGGGCACGGAGGTCACGGCCCCGGTCGCCGAGGTGACCTGCCTCGGCGAATCCATGATCACGTTTCTGCCCGCCGTACCCGGACGCCTCGCCGACGTCCCCGCCTTCACCCGCGCCATCGGCGGCGCCGAGTCCAATGTCGCCTGCGTCCTCGCCGCCGCCGGACACCGCGCCGCCTGGGTCAGCCGGGTCGGCGCCGACGGCTTCGGCGACCACCTCGTCGCCGCCGTCGCCGCCTACGGAGTCGACACCTCCGCCGTCGCCCGCGACCCCGGTCGCCCCACCGGCGTCTACTTCCGCACCGCCACCGACCGGGCCGCCTCCGGCCACGAGGTCGCCTACTACCGGGCCGGGTCCGCCGCATCCGCGATGTCGCCGGACACCGTCCCGTACGCCCTGGTCTCCCGCACCCGCGTCCTGCATCTCTCCGGGATCACCGCCGCCCTCTCCGCCGACTGCCTGGCCCTGCTGCGCCATCTGATGCTTCCCCGCGCCGGGCGCCCCTTGATCTCCTTCGACGTCAACCACCGGCCCAAGCTCTGGCGGGACGCCGACGCCGGGCCCGTACTGCTCGGCCTCGCCCGCGGCGCCGACCTCGTCTTCGTCGGCGAGGACGAGGCCGAGACCGCCTGGGGCATCACCGGTCCCGACGCGA
Source organism: Streptomyces sp. NPDC059248 (assembly GCF_042753905.1). Taxonomy (NCBI): domain Bacteria; kingdom Bacillati; phylum Actinomycetota; class Actinomycetes; order Kitasatosporales; family Streptomycetaceae; genus Streptomyces; species Streptomyces sp. NPDC059248. The sequence goes on from NZ_JBHYZV010000101.1 coordinate 12,581, forward strand.
TCCGCGCCGCCCTGCCCGAGCCGGGGACCCTCGTCGTCAAACAGGGCGCCGCCGGGGCGGTCGCGTACGTCCGCGACCCCGGCCGCGCCACCGACAGCGTCGTCTTCGTCCCCGCCCCGACCGTGGACGTCGTCGCGCCCGTCGGCGCCGGGGACGCCTTCGCCGCCGGCTATCTCTCCGCCGCCCTGCGCGATCTGCCCACCCGGGACCGGCTGCGCCACGGCCATCTGACCGCCGCCGCGGCCCTCACCGTCCCCGGCGACCTCGGCACGCCGCCCGACCGGGACCGCGCCGACCGGCTGGCGGCGATCGACGACGACTCCTGGGAGAGACTTCGTCTCGGCCCCGGCTGGACCTCAGCCGTGGATGAGGAGGTACGTACACCATGAGCCAGACCGTCGACCGCGCGCTCAGCATCCTGCCCCTGCTCGCACAGGGACCGGCAGACCTCGGACAGGTCGCCCAGCGCCTCGACGTCCACAAGTCCACGGCGCTGCGGCTGCTGAGGACCCTCCACGACCACGGCCTGGTCTTCCGCCAGCAGGACCAGCGCTACCGGCTGGGCGCGCGGCTCTTCGCCCTCGCCCAGGAGGCCATCGAGAACCTCGACGTCCGCGAGATCGCCCACGCCCATCTCGTCACCCTCAACGAGCAGATCGGACACACCGTCCATCTCGCCGTCTACGAGGAGAACGAGGTCCTGTACATCGACAAGGTCGAGAGCCGCTATCCCGTACGGATGTACTCACGGATCGGCAAGCCCGTGGCGATCACCGTCGCGGCCGTGGCCAAGCTGCTCCTCGCCGATCTGCCCGAGACCGAGCGGCGGATGATCGCCGAACGGCTCGACTACCCCATGTACACGTCCAAGTCGACGCCGAACGCCGCCGCGTTCCTCAAGGAGCTGGCGACCGTACGCGACCAGGGCTGGGCCACCGACCTCGGCGGCCACGAGGAGTCCATCAACTGCATCGGCGCCCCCATCCGGGGCGCGGGCGGCAAGGTCGTCGCCGCGATGTCGGTCTCCGCGCCCAATGTGGTCGTGACCGCCGACGAACTCCTCACCCTGCTGCCGCTGGTGCGCCGTACCGCGGACGCCATCAGCCGGGAGTACAGCGGGGCGGTCACCCCCCAATGACTCCCTCCGGAGCCCCCTCCACTTCCCCTTCCAGACCCATTCCGCCGCCGACGAGCAAGGAAAGCGCATGACCGAGAAGATCGCGATCACCCCCGCCACCCACACCGCCCCGCCCGCGAAGTTCTCGCACGGCGTCAAGAAGGGCAACATCCTCCAGGTCGCCGGACAGGTCGGCTTCCTGCCCGCCGTCGAGGGCCAGGCCCCGACGCCCGCCGGTCCCACCCTGCGCGAGCAGACCCTCCAGACCTTCGCCAACGTCAAGGCGATCCTGGAGGAGGGCGGCGCGAGCTGGGACGACGTGGTGATGACGCGCGTCTACCTGACCGACGTCGACCACTTCGCCGAGATGAACGAGATCTACAACGCCTACTTCGAGGAGCAGGGCCTGACGGCGCCCGCGTCCGCGCGTACCACCGTGTACGTCGGCCTGCCGGCCGGACTGCTCATCGAGATCGACGCGCTCGCCGTCCTCGGCTGACGCGCCCCCTGACGGTCACCGGCGGACCGCCCCCTGCACGGCCCGCCGGTGACCACCCCCTTCCCGGGTTACCGCGGCCCCCCGACGCGCCCCCTGTACGCGTCCCCGGGCCCCGGTTCGTACCGCCGTACGCACCACCCACCACACGGCCGACGGGCGCCACCACCCTCGCGCGCCCCACCTGCCGCACCCGTCTCACGCCCACCCCGCGTGACACCTGCTGAACTCCCCTGCGTGGAACCCCCCTGAACTCCTTCTCGAACCCCTTCTCGACTTCCTTCTCGAACCTCTTGAGTCACTACCGCACCACCCACCACGGTGCGCGCTCCCCGGCCCCTGCCTCCGGAGTGCCGTACCGCGGTCCGCCGTACCCGAGAACCCCTCCACCGACGTAAGGGTTTGTCGTGTTGCCCACCGCCACCATCGCCGCAACGGCGCCCGCCACCGAGGCGCCGCCCCACACCGGAGGACTGCTCCTCCTCATCGACGGCACCGCGGGTCTGCTCACCGTCGCCGCGCTCGGCATCGTGCTGCTGCTGGTCCTGATCATCAAGATCAGACTCCAGCCGTTCGTCGCCCTGCTGGCCGTCTCCATAGCCGTCGGCCTCGCCGCCGGACTCTCCGTCACCGAGCTGTTCGGCACCATCCAGCGCTCCGCCGCCACCTCGGTCATCGAGACCGGTATGGGCGGCATCCTCGGCCATGTCGCCATCATCATCGGCCTCGGCACCATGCTCGGCGCCATCCTGGAGGTCTCCGGCGGCGCCGAAGTCCTCAGCAAGCGGCTGCTCGGCCTCTTCGGCGAGAAGCGCGCACCGCTCGCCATGGGTGTCACCGGTGTGATCTTCGGTATCCCGGTCTTCTTCGACGTCGGCATCTTCGTCCTGGCCCCGATCGTGTACGCCGCCGCCAAGCGCTCCGGCAAATCGATCCTGCTGTACGCGATGCCGCTGCTGGCCGGTCTCTCCATGACCCACGCCTTCCTGCCCCCGCACCCCGGCCCGGTCGCCGCGGCCGGACTGCTGGACGTCTCCCTGGGCTGGGTCATCCTCATGGGCATCGTCGTCGGCCTCCCGGCCGTCGTCGCCGCCTGGGTCTTCTCCGACTGGATCGGCAAGCGGATCCATGTCGACGTCCCCCAGGACATGGTGGAGGCCGCCGAGGAGGCCAAGGCCACCGTCGCCGCCGACCGCGCCAAGGAGGGCCGCAGCGCCCCCGAGTCCGAGGTCTCCCTCGCCACGGTCCTGCTGATCATCGGTACGCCGCTGGTGCTGATCCTCGCCGCGACGTTCTCCTCCATCGCGCTCGACGAGTCGACCCTGCGGTCCGTGATCGAGTTCTTCGGCAACCCGTTCGTGGCCCTGACCATCGCGCTGATGATGGCGTACTACCTGCTGGGCATCCGGCGCGGATGGTCCCGCAAGTCCCTGGAGCAGGTCTCCACCTCGTCCCTGAAGCCGGTCGGCAACATCCTGCTCGTCGTCGGCGCGGGCGGCGTCTTCGGCGCCGTCCTCAAGGCGAGCGGCGTCGCGCAGGCCCTCTCCGACACCTTCGAGGACGTCGGCCTGCCGCTCATCGTGCTGGCCTACCTGATCTCGCTGGTCCTGCGGGTCGCCCAGGGCTCCGCCACGGTCGCCATCGTCACCACGGCGGGCATCGTCCTCCCCCTGGTCGAGAGCGGCGACCACTCCCAGCCGTTCCTCGCCCTGGTCATCATGGCCATCTCCGCGGGCTCCATCTTCGCCTCCCACGTCAACGACGGCGGCTTCTGGATCGTCGCCAAGTACTTCGGCATCTCGGAGCGCGACACCCTCAAGTCGTGGACCGTCCTGGAGTGCGTCCTCTCCGTCGTCGGCTTCGCGGTCGCGGCGGTGTTGAGCCTCTTCGTCTAGGGAGTTTCTTTCGGATCAGGCCGGATCAGTGAGCGGGGTCTGGTGCCGTGGATCGCAAGGCGGAGGATGGAGTCCACGCGGAGCGTAGGCGACTGACGACAACGCGGCGAGGCGCGGTGCCAGGGCACGCGAGCCCGGCAAGATCCGAAAGAGACGACCTAGCCCCCGCCGCTCCGGGCCCCGGTCGGCGGCGCCCGGGGCGGCGGTCGTACCCGTACACGAAGGGGTGTACGAGGGCGGGGGCGTGCGGACTTCGGTCCGTACGCCCCCGCTTTTCGTCTTTCCCGTAGGACGTGATGGACCCTGGAGGACTGCCTGCCCGCTCGGGTGATCCGCTCGCGACGCCCGCGACCGAGGTTCCTGAGCACGTGACGTACTTACCAAGGTGGGCATCCTGAAAGGACACCAGGAGGAGGACGCCATGTCCGCAGTGCACTACGAGAGCTACACGGAGGCGCGCACACACCTCAAGGACCTTCTCGATGCGGCTGGCGAGGGTCGGGTCGCGACCGTACGTCGGGACTCCGATCGTGCGGCGGTCGTGGATGCCGAGCGGCTGCGTCACCTTCTGTCACTGGCCGGCTCCGCGAAGGCGCAGGCCGTCGCGGAGTCCGACGGCTGGTCGATTTTCATCCCGGGACTCCCGGTGGCAGCGGACGGAGCGTCTTTCGACGAGGCCGTCGGCGAGATGGTCTCTGCTCTTCGTGACTATGCCGAAGACTGGCAGGCCCGTTTGCGTACAGCCCTGAATCATGACGACAACTGGGGCTTGGTGCAGCTGATCGCCCTGAGTGACGACCAGCAGTTGGCCGATTGGCTGGTCGGAACGCACAGGTGAACCGACCACATCCGGCCCGGGGAGCCCCGGCGGTGCCGAAGGAGGTGCTGCCCCACGGGCCTCTCGGACCAGTCAAATGCCGCCCGACCTGGGAGTATCCCCATTCAGGGCTCAGTTTGGTCCGGCGCCTTTTGGTCAGTTTTGACCGCTTTTGCCCTTCTTGGGAGCGCGGATGGGGAACGAGCCGGGCGGACGGCCACCTGGGGCGAGCTGTCCCGGGCAGTTGCCACTACATCGCGAAGGTGATGCTTTGGCCTCACCTTGTCGCGGAGATCAGCGTTCACGACACCCACGGCTGAGTTACTCGCCAAAGATTGTGCCCCTCGCTACCTGGGCCACGATGCTCTGTTGAGGCGCGGACAGTCCCATTCTGTTCCAGTGGAACAGAATGTGCCGCTGGACGACGTGCCGTGTGCCTCGACCGAGCTGGTTGGCGAGGGCGGCCTCTTCCAGTTGCTTCCCTGCGCTGTAGAAGGCTTCGAACCATGACGCCTGGTCTGCGAGCGGGCCGCCGGTTTCGAGGAGCTTACTACTGGCGCCTACGTCGAGGGTCAAAAGACTCAACAGTGCTGGCCTCATTGCGTGGAGTCGTTCTGATGGAGTGTTGGGTGGAAGCGGGCGGCTGGTTTCTACGCGGTGCCAGATATCGCCCTGCTCAGCCCACTCCTGTCCAGCCCCGCGCATCAGGGTGCTGAGTAGAAGAATGGAGAGTTCCTTCCGGCCAAGGGGAGGCTCCGCCTGGCCGGGCAGGCGGCTGATGGAAGCGAGGAGTTCGCGACTGTCGGCATGGAAGAGACGATGGGCGATGTCGATGCCTGTGGGGCCGCCGAAAGCGTAGGTCTCGGGTTCGTAGATCGACTCCCACCAGTGGTCGGCTGCATTGGCAGTGACCATGGTGTCGAATGCCTGTGCCGTGAGGGTCTTCACTCCTCCGGGGATGCCCGAGGGACCTGCGCGGACGCGGATTCGCCAGCAGGGGAACTTGCGGATGAACCACCATGCGGCGATGGTGCCGTCGGCTTCCGCCCGCTGGAGTACCGGCCACAGGTGGGCTATGACGGACTGCTCTGCCGTTTGCCAGTCCCGGAACTGCACGTATGCCTGGAACCAGTCGGGTTGGGTGCTGGCGTCGAGGGCGGCCTGGCCGGCGGAGCGGTAGAGGTCTATGGCGTCTTCGAGGGTGTTCGGGTCCAGCGACGCGTCGGCCGCGGCTTGGCGGAGAGGTGTGCCTCCGAGGACAGTGTGTATCGCTTGTTCGACCCCTTGGACCGGGATGTGCATGCGGACCTCCTCGTGGGGCGTCAGGTGATAAGGAGACAGGCGTCCCATACGGAGGCAGGGGCGTGGTCGGCGTCAGTGGTTTCAAGGGCCAGCGCGGCACCGGTAGGGCCGGTCAGGAAGCCCTCTTCCTGACCGGGGTCCTGGACCACGAGACAGTTCCGGAGCTGGGCGAGGGCCTCTGTGAATGCGCCGGGTAGGGCGTCCTGAGCCGCACGGCGGGTGGTTTGGAGGAGGCCCGCTGTTCCGTGGCAGAGGCCGGACTTCTGGACACGGGTCGTCTGGGCGGGGTCGGTCACACAGTGGAGGAGGGCGTCTTCGGCCATGCGTTGGCGCTCGGTGTCTTTCAGCGCGAGGGCAGCGAGCTGTTGGGCACGGGCGAGGCCGGGGACTCCGTAACACCACGACGGAGGGGCCGGTGTCGACTGAAGGGAAGCGCCGGCACGGTGTTCGGGGAGAGTGATCCACCGAGGCCACCAGGGACCTGCGGTGGCATTCTGGCGGAGGGTATCCAGCAAGGCGCAGATGTGGTCTATGGCTTCGGTGTGGCCGTTGACCGTGATGCCGTGGCGCTTCGCCAGGGCCAGGAGTGCCAGGGGGCCGGCGATGCCGTGGGCCATGCCGACGTTCGCGTGGCCGTCACGAAAGTGGTCCGACGGGTTGGCGGTGGGCCCATGGCTGACCCACCAGCCGGGGAGCTGTTCGGGGTCTCCAACGAGGGGCTGGGCCAGCCGGACGAGGTAGGAGAGCACGCCTTGCAGCTGTGGGCCGAGGGGGTTGCAGCGGAGCCAGTAGGCGCCCAGGCCGGTCAGCCCGTACAGCACGTCGAACTCGGTGGTTCGGGGTCGCTCACCCCGGTCGATCCGGGCGTTCGCCCTGGTCAAGCGGCGGTCCGTGACGGCGGCGACGCTGGCGTCCAAGGTGTGGAGAGCGCCCGCGTACCGGTCGGTGCCGCCTGCGGCTGTGTGGAGGGCGAAGGCGACGGCGGGCGCTCCGAAGAAGAGGGAGGCGTCGTCCCCGGCGATGAGGTCGTGGGCGGTGATGGTGCGGAGGAGGCTGTGGACGTCGTCCCAGGTACCGCTGCTGTTGTGAGCACGCTCGATGAGGAGCAGAGCTTCTCCGACCGCGCCTCGGGACAGTGATTGGGAGCGGGCTGCTCCTTCCGTCGATCCGGCGGTGCTCATGGCGTGCCTCCGTTCCGTTGGACGAGCCAGGAGAGAGCTGCGGCACGGGCGAGGCGACGGCATTCCTTCTCGCACTCTTCATCGATGCCGATCGCCCGGATGTGGTGCATGTGGAGCAGGGAGGCGAGCACGGAGTCCGGGGTGTGGTCGGTGGATGCGTCGAGCTGGGACCGATAGGCGAGCACGACGGTTCGACGGCGGGTCCACGCTGAGCTGACCGCGGCCGGGGCTCCGCCAGAGGCTGAGAGGTGCATGGTCTCTCCGAGGACTGCGCGGGGAAGCGCCGGCCCCGGTACTCGGTCGGTGTGGTCGGTCAGCCAGTGCATCCCGGCCTCGGTGCTGCCAGTGAAGGCGGTGGCCAGGTCGACGAGGCTTGCGGCGGTTGCCGCCTGTGGATGGAGACCGTGTTCGGGGGTGAGCTGCGCGATGACGGCGGCGGAGTCGGCCGCGAAGACCGCTTCGGCGGCAGACATGGTGGAGCCGGTGCCGTAGCGGCCGGTCTCGGGGAAGTAGGTGTCCCACTGGAGGCGGTTGAGCAGGCCGTCGCGTCGCAGTGTCTCGGCCCAAGCGGCGACGCGTTCGGTGGTCGCACCGAAGTCCGTCGCTCCGAGCACGCGAAAGCGGAGGCGTAGATGGGGGTCCGGGTCGCGGTAGGGCACGAACCACCACTCGGGCGGGTTCGGCCATGTTGCGAGCAAGTAGGGGAGGTGGGCGGTCAGAAGAGAGGTGAAGCCTTCCGGACGGGCGTAGAGCTTGGCGTAGGCCCAAGGGCTGCTTCCCGGGAGGTGCCCTTGGGAACTGTTGACCGATCCGGCAGAAGAGGGAGGAGCGGGGGCCTGGGTGGAGGCCAGCGCCAGTGTGATCTCGTGGGCGCGTCCGCCGAACCATCCGTGCGCGGTCGGCTCCGGTGCTTCATACACAGTGGCGTGGCCGGCGCGGTCCAGTTCGTCCCTCACGAGCTGGAGGTGGCTTTCCGTGTCCAGGTCCAGGTGCAGGCGCTGGTCGGAGTCCCCGAGGCAGACGGTCTCTGGTACGCCGTACCGGGCTCGCCAGGGGGCGCCGTCGGTGAGATCCGGTGTGGTCATTCGCCAGCGCGCGGTGGAGAGCACCGTACGGCCGTAGCGAATGCGGGGGAGGTACGGGAGGCGGCTGGCAGCGCCCCAGGAGAAGGGCGACAGAACAGCGGCACATGAACGGGGAAGCTCGGAGAGGAAGCGGACCAAGGGGTGCGTGACGTTCGTCAGTTGCACCGCGTTGAGGACCGTCGGCTCGACGGCCTTGCCCCGGGAGAGCGAGACCAGGCACAGGCCCTGGACGTCACCTCGTACAGCCAGGTCGTCCAAGGAGAGCCCTGTTCGGTGCTCGGCGAGGGAGATCACCTCGGGGAGGACCTCGGGTGCCCTGCTGACGTTCTCGGTGCGGGGCCACAACGGTGGACTGGATATCTGAGCCCGCAGTGCGTTGGCGGTGATCGTGGGCAGGGACGCGTACGTGGCGGCGATGAGGTCGCGGTCGGGCTCGTCGAGGAGATCGAGGAAGCGGCCCGTGGTGGTCCCGGCGCCCAGGGAGAGCCCTTTCACCACAAGCCGGAAGTCACCGCTGTCGAGCGCGGCTCGCGTCGGAGCCTGGACGTGGAAAGAGAGTTCGGTGTGTGCGGGCAGGCAGGCGGGGGTGCCGACCGCGAGTCGGTCGAGGTCGTGGTCGGTGAGTACGACCTCGCGGGCGTTGTCGGCGGTGGCTCGCTGCACGAGGGAGAGGAGCCGCTCGTCCCGATCGGTCAGATACGGGGTGGGCTTCTCCAGCAGCGATCCGCGGTATCCGGCTGGGAATCCGAGCCCTCTCGTTGGATCGACGAGTTCCCGTACGGGGACGACAGCACCCGGCCCGTACCGCTCCAGGAATCTGCCGAGGTAGTCGCGCCAGACGGGAGGCCCGGGCGGGAAAGGGCTCAGGCGGACGATGGCGCCCATCGCCTGCTCCGCCTCCCGCGCCACCTCCTTGGGTAGGACGGCATCACAGTCCAGCCGGAGATCCACGGCCAGTGGCTGTTCCACGACACGACTCAGGGGCGTCATCCGCTCGGTGACGGACGCCCGGACAGCGGATCGTACGGCGGGCGCGACGCGGTTGTGCCGTGTGAGCGCCTCCTGGATCTCGTAGAGGTGGCGGACCGGCTCCGCCACCTCGGGGATGGTGTGCGCTCGTATGGTGATCAGTTGTTCCGTCACATGGCCGAGCGCGTCCGTGACCGTCATCGGTGACCGCAGGCTGCTGATCAGTACCCGGTGGGCGACTAGTTCGCTGAGTAGTTTGTCGACCGTCGTGGCCGGCACGCCGGGATATTCGGTGGCGATCTTTCCCGCCAGAGTTCCCGCGGGCAACGGAGACCGTGCGGCGCTCAGAGCGATATCGACGGCCCTGGTGTGGCGCAGACTCACCTCGGCGGGCCCGTCCTCCTCCCCCTGATGCTGCTGCTGGTGAGGTATGACGAGCTGTCCGTCGCGTACGAAGCAGGTGTTGTCCGTCATGACAGGCAGATGGCGCAGCAATGCGGGGCACGATTCCAAGGACGTGAGCACGTCCGACAGCCAGACGGCGTCGGCCCGCGCGAGGGCTTGGTGCTGATCGCCCCAACGCATCGAGGTCTCGGCACCGAAGCGGGCCGGGGCGACGCCCGCGAAGAGGCCGAACGGTGTGGCTCGATGCCGCATGCGCAGGAGGTAGCGGGCGAGGGACATGCCGGCCTTGCGGATCAGGCGTGGTTTCTCGACTTCGCCCGCCAGTATCGCGCGTATCCGGCGGGCGAGGAGTGGACTCGCGACTTCGATGGCCTCCGCTACCTGCTCGTCGGCCCGGACGATGTCCAACCACTCACGCCAGCGTTCCCCGTCCTCAGCCGCAATACCTTGCGCGTCGGGCCAAGACGGCAGTGCGAAACCGTCCCGGTGTGCGGTTGCCCGTATCAGCGCGGCTTCTGTGGAGCGGTACAAAGCGTCCTCACCTCAGAGGTGCGGGCCGGTGCCCGAGCCTTATGAGGCTCGGGCCCCCGCCGCGGGGGCGCCGGGCACGCAGGGGGTGGTTGTGCAGGCGCGCGGCCCACTGGGGGGGGAGTTTTGGGGTGGGGTGGGTAATATAAAAAAAATAAACA
>NZ_JBHYZV010000102.1:0-22409 GCF_042753905.1 Streptomyces sp. NPDC059248
GGCCCCGCGGCGTGGTGCCGCCCCCGCCCCTCGGGGCGGGGGGGGGTGCGGGTGGTCCCGGCGGGGCCCGCCGGGGGGGGCGCCGGAACCTCCGGCGGGTCTCCGGCGGGTCTCGCCGGCGGGCCGGCGTCGGCCGGGGCCGGTCTGCCGGGCGCGTTCGGTGAGGAGGCGGGCGCGGAGCCGCGCCGTACCTTCGTGTTCGACAATGAGAAGGTGCTGATCGTCGACGACGACATCCGCAATGTCTTCGCGCTCACCAGCGTGCTGGAGCAGCACGGGCTTTCGGTGCTGTACGCGGAGAACGGCCGGGAGGGCATCGAGGTGCTGGAGCAGCACGACGATGTGACGGTCGTCCTGATGGACATCATGATGCCGGAGATGGACGGCTACGCGACGACGACGGCGATCCGCCGGATGCCGCAGTTCGCCGGGTTGCCGATCATCGCGCTGACCGCGAAGGCGATGAAGGGCGACCGGGAGAAGGCCATTGAGTCGGGCGCTTCGGACTATGTGACCAAGCCGGTCGATCCGGACCATCTGCTCTCGGTGATGGAGGACTGGATGCGGCGGCGTTGATACGAACCGTGACCGGAGAGTGATCGTCGATCATCATGATGGTGATCAATTGGTTATCAGATCTGATCGAAACTCCCCTAGTTGGTGACTGAGTTTGCCTGGAGGTGTGTGGGAGAGTGGGTTTCGGGGAACCTTCTGGTCTCGCGGCGCGTTTCTGGTCTGTGCACAGTGACATCGCGGTGACAGGGTGTGGCGGTGGGCGGGGTGCGGCTACCATGACCCGCACAAGGGCGGGCGGCGCAAAGGAGCCGTCCCCCGGGGCGGCGCCCGGTGTGTTCCCCGCGCTCACGAGGCCGGGGAGACTCCCATCCGGGGCGAGGAGGACGGGGCATGGTGCAGAAGGCCAAGATCCTCCTGGTCGATGACCGGCCGGAGAATCTGCTGGCGCTGGAGGCCATTCTCTCCGCGCTCGATCAGACACTGGTCCGGGCATCGTCCGGGGAGGAAGCGCTCAAGGCGCTGCTGACGGACGACTTCGCGGTCATCCTGCTGGATGTGCAGATGCCCGGCATGGACGGCTTCGAGACCGCCGCGCACATCAAGCGGCGGGAGCGGACGCGGGACATCCCGATCATCTTCCTCACGGCCATCAACCACGGCCCGCACCACACGTTCCGCGGCTATGCCGCGGGCGCGGTCGACTACATCTCCAAGCCGTTCGACCCATGGGTGCTGCGCGCCAAGGTCTCGGTCTTCGTCGATCTGTATATGAAGAACTGCCAGCTGCGGGAGCAGGCCGCGCTGCTCAGGCTCCAGCTGGAGGGCGGCGGCCGGACCCCGGCCGAGCGCAACGGCAAGGAGTCCGTGGGGCTGCTCGCCGAGCTGTCCGCCCGGCTCGCCGCCGTCGAGGAACAGGCCGAGGCGCTCTCCAAGCAGCTCTACGACGAGTCCGCCGACGCCGCGGCCGTGGCCACCGCCGCCCATCTCGAACGCAAACTCACCGGGCTGCGCCGGGCACTGGACGCGCTGGAGCCGGGTACGGGCGGCGCGCCCGCCCTTCCGTCGCAGATCTGAAGCCGGCTGAAGCCCTCGGTCCGACCTGTCGGACCTGTCCGACAGGCCCCCATGGGCCCGTCGGATCCGGCGGACGCGCTCTCGTGGGTCCGCCGGATCCGTGGGGCGTGCCCCCACCGGACGGATCCGGGGGCGGGGGGAGCGGCACCGCGCCGTACCGTGCCCCCGGCCGCTGAAACGGCGTCACCTTCGCGCCCCACGACGGCGACACGATGGGGTGAAGCCGTGGGCACACGTGTCCACCGCCGCCCACAGCGGTAACCTCACCCCCATGGCCTCACGTACGTCCGGCAATGGTTCCCAGGGCGCGGCGGGCACCGCCAAACCGCGCCCCGGCCGTACGAGCGGTGCCCCGGCCGCGAAGAAAGCGGCACCCGTGAAGAAGGCGGGCGCCGGGAAACCCCCGGCGAAGAAGGCCGCGCCCGCCAAGAAGGCCCCGGCGAAGAAGAAGGCCGCCGCGCCCGAACCCGCGCCGCGGAAGGTGCCGTCGCCCACCCATGGCGTCTACCGGCTCGCCCGCGCCCTCTGGCTCGGCACCGCCCGTACCGTCGGGGCGATGTTCCGAGGCATAGGGCGCGGTGCCAAGGGACTCGACCCCGCCCACCGCAAGGACGGGCTCGCCCTGCTGCTCCTCGGTGTCGCGCTGATCGTCGCCGCCGGAACCTGGTCCCATCTCAGCGGCCCCGTCGGCGATCTGGTCGAGATGCTGGTCACCGGTACGTTCGGCCGGCTCGATCTGCTGGTGCCGATACTGCTGGGAGCGGTCGCCGTCCGGCTGATCCTCTATCCGCAGCGGCCCGACGCCAACGGCCGGATCGTGATCGGGCTCTCCGCCCTCGTCGTCGGCGTCCTCGGCCAGGTCCACATCGCCTGCGGCTCACCCGGGCGCGACGCGGGCACCGGAGCGATGCAGGACGCCGGCGGGCTGATCGGCTGGGCCGCGTCCAAGCCGCTGATCTTCATGATGGGCGAGGTGCTCGCCGTCCCGATGCTGCTCCTGCTGACCGTCTTCGGGCTGCTCGTCACCACCGCGACCCCCGTCAACGCCATTCCGCAGCGGCTGCGGCTGCTGGGGGTGAAGCTCGGGCTCGTCCAGCCGGCCGGGACCGACCGCGCCGAGGACGCGGCGGACGGTTCGACCGACGACGACCGGCGCTACGACGAACAGTGGCGGGACGCCGTACCCGGCGACCGGCCGCGCAGGTCCGGAGCCCGCCGCGGCGGACGGGGGTACGACCCCGACGAGGCGGAGTCGGCCGAGCTGTCCCAGCGCCGGACGCCGCGCCGGGGCTCCGTACAGCCCGCCCTGCACCGGCCCATGGACGCCGTCGACGTGGCGGCGGCGGCCGCCGCCGCGCTGGACGGCGCGGTCTACAACGGGCTGCCGCCCTCCCCGCTGGTCGCCGATCTGACCAAGGACGTCACCGCCGATCTGCGGCGCGCGGGGACCCCGGTGCCGCCCGCGCGGGACCCGGACCACCCCGACCTGAGCGCCGCGCCGGGCGCGCCCGCCGCGCCCGGCGCGCCCGGGAAGAAGGGGGCCAGGGTCGCCAAGGGCGCTGCGCCCGGCTCCGTACCGGATCTGACCAAACCCGCGCCCGAGCGCGACGGGACCCTGCCGCCGCGGGCCGAGCAGCTCCGGCTCGCCGGGGACATCACCTACTCCCTGCCCCGTCTCGACCTGCTGGAGCGCGGCGGGCCGGGCAAGACCCGCAGCGCCGCCAACGACGCGATCGTGGCGTCCCTGACCACCGTCTTCAGGGAGTTCAAGGTCGACGCGGCCGTCACCGGCTTCACCCGGGGCCCGACCGTCACCCGGTACGAGGTCGAGCTGGGGCCGGCCGTGAAGGTCGAGCGGATCACGGCGCTCACCAAGAACATCGCCTACGCCGTCGCCAGCCCGGACGTACGGATCATCTCGCCGATCCCCGGCAAGTCCGCGGTCGGGATCGAGATCCCCAACACCGACCGGGAGATGGTCAACCTCGGTGACGTCCTGCGGCTCGCCGACGCCGCCGAGGACGACCACCCCATGCTGGTGGCGCTCGGCAAGGACGTCGAGGGCGGCTATGTGATGGCCAATCTCGCCAAGATGCCGCACATCCTGGTGGCGGGCGCCACCGGATCGGGCAAGTCCTCCTGCATCAACTGCCTGATCACATCGGTGATGATAAGGGCGACCCCGGAGGACGTCCGGATGGTGCTGGTCGACCCCAAGCGGGTCGAGCTGACCGCGTACGAGGGCATCCCGCATCTGATCACGCCGATCATCACCAACCCCAAGCGGGCCGCCGAGGCCCTCCAGTGGGTCGTCCGCGAGATGGATCTGCGCTACGACGACCTCGCGGCCTTCGGCTTCCGCCATATCGACGACTTCAACGAGGCGATCAGGGCCGGGAAGGTCAAGCTCCCGGAAGGCAGTGAGCGGGAGCTGCGGCCCTATCCGTATCTGCTGGTCATCGTGGACGAGCTGGCCGATCTGATGATGGTGGCGCCCCGGGACGTGGAGGACGCCATCGTCCGGATCACCCAGCTGGCGCGGGCCGCCGGAATCCATCTGGTGCTGGCCACCCAGCGGCCGTCCGTCGATGTCGTCACCGGTCTCATCAAGGCGAATGTGCCGTCCAGGCTGGCCTTCGCCACCTCCTCGCTCGCCGACAGCCGGGTCATCCTCGACCAGCCGGGCGCGGAGAAGCTGATCGGCAAGGGCGACGGGCTGTTCCTCCCGATGGGGGCCAACAAGCCCGTCCGGATGCAGGGCGCCTTCGTCACCGAGAACGAGGTCGCCGCCGTCGTACAGCACTGCAAGGAGCAGATGGCGCCCGTCTTCCGGGAGGACGTCACCGTCGGCGGCAAGCAGAAGAAGGAGATCGACGAGGACATCGGCGACGATCTCGACCTGCTCTGCCAGGCGGCCGAACTGGTCGTCTCCACCCAGTTCGGGTCGACCTCCATGCTCCAGCGGAAGCTGCGGGTCGGCTTCGCGAAGGCCGGCCGGCTGATGGACCTGATGGAGTCGCGGAACATCGTCGGCCCGAGCGAGGGCTCCAAGGCCCGTGACGTCCTGATCAAACCGGACGAGCTGGACGAGGTGCTGGCGGTGATCCGGGGCGAGTCCGCGCCGTGACGACGGCCGCCGCCGGGGCCGGGAGGGTCCTGGTCCCGCGGCACGGCCGCCGCCGGTCCCGCCGCACGGCGGGCCCCCGGGGCCGATACCGCTTCCGGGACCCGGAGGCCCGTCGGCGCGCCGGGCGCGACACGCCGAAGGGGCGGACGCGCCGGAGTGCGCCACCCCGCGCACGACACGGGCGGGGCGCTCGTACTCCCGTGGGGCGGGCGGGCAACCGTTTCCCTTGCCCGTACGTCAAGTTGGAGTAAGAGGTAGTGCAGAACTCCCCTCGACACCATCGACGCACCGGCCATTCCGATGGCGTACAAACTCCTTCCGCCCGGTTGCCCCACCCTTTCGTACCACCCGTAGACTGAACCTCCAGCAGGTGGTTACACGCTCGAAAGGCACCCCCGTGTCCATCGGCAACTCCCCCGAAGACGACCGGCCTTCCGCCCCCGAGGAGCGGCCCTCCATCGGCCGGGTCCTCCAGCAGGCGCGGATGGCGGCCGGACTGACCGTCGACGAGATCAGCGCCACCACCCGCGTACGTGTGCCGATCGTGACGGCGATCGAGCAGGACGACTTCACCCGCAGCGGCGGCGACGTCTACGCCCGCGGCCATATCCGGATGATCGCCCGCGCCGTCGGCCTCGACCCCGAACCGCTGATCGGACAGTACGACTCCGAGCACGGCGGACGGCCCGCGCCGACTCCCGCCGCGCCGCTCTTCGAGGCCGAACGCATCCGGCCCGAACCGCGCCGCCCCAACTGGACCGCGGCCATGGTCGCGGCCATCGTGGCGGTCGTCGGCTTCGTCGGCTTCACCCTCTTCAGCGGCGGGGACGACGACGCGGGCCAGGGGCAGGTCGCCAAGGGGCCGCAGGCCGAGCGCTCCGCGAGCGCGGGGACCCAGACCAGGCCGCCCGGCGTCCGCACCGACGCGCCGGGCCCGGTGCCGTCCGACTCCGCGATCGCGGCCGCCCCCGCCGACAAGGTCACCGTCAGGCTGACCGTGCTCCAGGACAAGAGCTGGATCTCCGCGAAGGCGGCCAACGGCCGGAAGATCTTCGACGGCACCCTCTCCGAGGGCGACACCCGGACCTTCCAGGACGACCGCCGGATCGATCTGATCCTCGGGAACGCCGGTGCGATCGAGCTGTACGTCAACGGGAAGAAGATCGAGGACGAGTTCAAGCGGGGACAGGTCGAACGGCTGTCGTATACGAAGGGTGACCCCGAGGCGGGCTGATCTCGTCTCCGTCCCGTCTCCCGTCCTGTTCTTCTGCCGGAGCATCGCTCCGGACGGGCGGACCGGACGGCGGTGGGGCGCGGTAGGGCATAGACGGGGCATAACCGGCGCGGACGGTGGATACGGCCGGGTACCGGGGCGGGTCGGACGGGGCGGCGCCCGGGTCCCCCCGTCGGCGAGGCTCGGGGCGAAGGCGCGGGCCCGGACGAAGTAGTCTTGAGCCCATGCCCGAACGCCGTACCGTCGCCCTTGTCACTCTTGGCTGCGCCCGTAACGAGGTGGACTCGGAGGAGCTAGCAGGCCGTCTGGCAGCGGACGGCTGGGACCTGGTCGACGACGCCACCGACGCGGATGTCGCCGTGGTCAACACCTGTGGCTTCGTCGAGGCCGCCAAGAAGGACTCCGTCGACGCCCTGCTGGAGGCGAACGACCTCAAGGACCACGGCCGCACCCAGGCCGTGGTCGCCGTCGGCTGCATGGCCGAGCGGTACGGCAAGGAGCTGGCCGACGCCCTGCCCGAGGCCGACGGTGTGCTGGGCTTCGACGACTACGCCGATATCTCCGACCGGCTGCAGACCATCCTCAGCGGCGGGAGCCACGCCGCCCACACCCCGCGCGACCGGCGCAAGCTGCTGCCGCTGAGCCCCGTGGAGCGCCAGGCCGCCACCGATGTGGCGCTGCCCGGACACGGCGCGCCCGCCGATCTGCCCGCCGGGCTCGCGCCCGAATCCGGCCCCCGCGCGCCCCTGCGCCGCAGGCTCGGCAGCAGCCCCGTCGCCTCCGTGAAGCTGGCGTCCGGGTGCGACCGGCGCTGCACCTTCTGCGCCATCCCCTCCTTCCGCGGCTCCTTCATCTCGCGCCGCCCCGCCGATGTGCTGGGCGAGACCCGCTGGCTGGCCGAGCAGGGCGTGAAGGAGATCATGCTGGTCTCCGAGAACAACACCTCCTACGGCAAGGACCTCGGCGACATCCGGCTCCTCGAGACGCTGCTGCCGGAGCTGGCGGCCGTCGACGGCATCGAGCGGGTACGCGTCAGCTATCTCCAGCCCGCCGAGATGCGGCCCGGACTGATCGACGTCCTGACCGGTACGCCCAAGGTCGCGCCCTACTTCGACCTGTCCTTCCAGCACTCCGCCCCCGGGGTGCTGCGCGCGATGCGGCGCTTCGGCGACACCGACCGGTTCCTCGAACTGCTGGAGACCATCCGCGCCAGAGCCCCGCGGGCCGGTGTGCGCTCCAACTTCATCGTCGGATTCCCCGGCGAGACCGCGGCGGACTACGCGGAGCTGGAGCGTTTCCTCACCCACGCCCGGCTCGACGCCATCGGTGTGTTCGGCTACTCCGACGAGGACGGCACCGAGGCGGCCACGTACGAGAACAAGCTGGACGAGGACCTCGTCGCCGAGCGGCTCGCCCGGCTCTCCCGGCTCGCCGAGGAGCTGACCGCGCAGCGCGCCGACGAGCGGCTCGGCGAGGAGCTTGAGGTGCTCGTCGAGTCGGTCGCCGCCGCGGACGGCACCGCCGAGCCCGGCGAGGCCGCGGTGGGACGCGCGGCGCACCAGGCCCCCGAGACCGACGGGCAGGTCGTCTTCGCCTCCGCCGACGGACTCGAGCCCGGCCGCATGGTGCGGGCGAAGGTGGTGGCCACGGAGGGTGTCGACCTGGTCGCCGAGTTCACCGGGCTGCCCGTGTCGCCCGGTGCCGCGGAGGTGACCGCCGCGGCCCCCTCGGCCACCGGCGCCGCCGCGCTGGAGGCCCTCGTCGCCGGGGCGGCGCCCCTGGGCGCCCGGCGGCTCGCCGGGGGCGGTGGTCGGCCCGCGGTCGGCGAGGAGGCGGACAGATGACCGGAGTGCCGGCATCCGCGGGGGGCGGCAGGCCGGGCCGGCCGGCACCCGGCGGCAAGCTGGGCGCTGCGGCCGTCAATCAGGCCAGCCTGTGGAACATCGCCAATGTCCTGACCATGCTGCGGCTGCTGCTGGTCCCCGCCTTCGTGGTGCTGCTGCTCCAGGACGGCGGATACGACCCGGCCTGGCGCGCCTGGGCCTGGGCCGCCTTCGCCGTCGCCATGATCACGGACGTTTTCGACGGCCATCTGGCCCGGACGTACAACCTGGTCACCGACTTCGGGAAGATCGCCGACCCGATCGCCGACAAGGCGATCATGGCCGCGGGGCTGATCTGCCTCTCCGCCCTCGGCGATCTGCCGTGGTGGGTCACGGGCGTGATCCTCTTCCGTGAGCTGGGCATCACCCTGATGCGCTTCTGGGTGATCCGTCACGGTGTGATCCCGGCCAGCCGGGGCGGCAAGATGAAGACCCTGGCGCAGGGCACGGCCGTCGGCATGTACGTCCTGGCGCTCACCGGGGGCCTCGCCACCCTCCGCTTCTGGGTGATGGCCCTGGCCGTCGTGCTGACCGTCGTCACCGGTCTGGATTACGTGCGCCAGGCGGTCTCGATGCGCCGCCGGGGGCTCGCCAAGGAGCGCCACACCGGGACGGACGCGCGATGACCGGTGTCCCGGCCGCCGGGCGGGTCCTGACGACGCTCGCGGAGCGTGACCAGACCCTGGCCGTCGCCGAATCCCTCACCGGGGGTCTGGTGGCCGCGGAGCTCACCGGAGTACCGGGTTCGTCGCGTTCCTTCCGCGGTTCCGTGACGGCGTACGCCACGGAGCTGAAGGAGGCGCTGCTGGGGGTCGACGCGACCCTTCTGGCGCAGCGGGGGGCGGTGGATTCCGAGGTCGCGGCGCAGATGGCGGCGGGTGCGCGCCGGTTGCTGGGCGCGGACTGGGGGATCGCCACCACCGGGGTCGCGGGCCCCGGACCACAGGACGGCCGCCCGGCCGGCACGGTCTTCGTGGCCGTATCGGGACCGGACGGAAGCGAGAAAGTGACCGGGCTGCGATTGAACGGCACCCGGGCGGAAATCCGTAAAGAGAGTGTACGGAGCGTACTGGAGCTGCTCTCCGGCGAACTGCACGGAAATGCGCGGGCACAGGATACGGAACAGAACGGGGGGAATTGATGTTTACAGCCCTGAGTGAACACGTCATCGCTCCCCGCACGGCCGCAGCGCGAGGCGGTACGGTGGGGCGTGAAGGATGCGGCTACGCGGTCCGAGGAGGGAGCCACCGATGATTCTGCTCCGTCGCCTGCTGGGTGACGTGCTGCGTCGGCAGCGCCAGCGCCAGGGCCGTACTCTGCGCGAAGTCTCCTCGTCCGCCCGAGTTTCGCTCGGCTATCTCTCCGAGGTGGAGCGGGGGCAGAAGGAGGCGTCCTCCGAACTGCTCTCCGCTATTTGCGACGCGCTGGACGTACGGATGTCCGAGCTCATGCGGGAAGTGAGCGACGAGTTGTCGCTCGCCGAATTGGCCGCGTCGGCAGCGGCGAGCGAGCCGGTGCCCGCACCGGTACGCCCGATGCTCAACTCCGTCTCCGTGACGTCGGTGGCGGGTGTGCCGACCGAGCGGGTGACGATCAAGGCGCCGGCGGAGGCCGTCGACGTCGTCGCCGCCTGATACGTCCGACGGCCGTGCCGAGGGTACGGCCGGTCGGGCGGACCGGCTGTCGACCCCGTTGACCGATCAGCGGAACAGACCCCGGTGTCGTGTCCCCCCTGTGGGGAACGCGACACCGGGGTTTTCGTCGTTGCGGTCCGGGCAGGCGCCTCTCATCGAAATGTTCCCTCCTGCGCGCTATGTCATGGTGGGAGGGAGTGGTGACCCGAGTGGAGGACGCATGTCTGTGGTGAAGAGCCCGCTGTCCGAGACCGACCTCAAGAACGTCGGTACGGCGCTCCAGGGCGCGCTGGTCGACCTCGTGGACCTCGGCCTGGTGGCCAAACAGGTGCACTGGAACGTCATGGGGCCGCGGTTCCGGTCCGTCCATCTCCAGCTGGACGAGGTCGTGGACACCGCGCGGCTGCACTCCGACACGGTGGCCGAGCGGTGCGCCGCCATCGGTGTCTCGCCGGACGGCAGGGCCGCGACGGTGGCCGCGCAGAGCGCGATCGGCGCACTGCCCGAGGGCTGGATCAAGGACACCGACGCGGTCCGGATCATGGTCGACGCGCTGGGCGCGGTGATCGGGCGGATGCGGGAGCGCATCGGGGTGACCGGGGATCCGGACCCGGTGAGCCAGGACATCCTCATCGGGCTGACGGCCGACCTCGAGAAGCACGCATGGATGTTCCAGGCCGAGAGCGCCTGAGGGCGGCGGCGGGTTCTTCGGGTTCTTCGGGCCCGCGTCGCCGCCGGTACGCGGCCCGCCTGTACGGAGCTCGGCTGTACGGAGCCCGGCCGGTGCTCGCCCTCGGGTTCGGTCTTGTGGGGCTCGTCGGCGGCGTCCTGTGGTGGTGGGCCGTGCTCCGGCTGGCGTTCGTACCGGAACGTTCCGGTCTTGCCGAGGGGGTGATCGCCGCGGGTGGCTGGGGGCTGGGACTGCTGCCGGTGCACGCCGCCGCCTTCCGGGGCGGGGACACCTCTTCCGGGGGGTCCGGTGGTTCCGGCGGTCCCGGGGGTTCCGGGGTTCCCCGGGCGTGAGCCGGGGGCGCGAGCGGGGCGGGCCGGGCGGGCCGGTCACCAGGGCATGGTGACACCGCCGTTGGGGCGGAGGATCTGGCCGGTGGTGAACGCTGCGGCGTCCGACGCCAGATGGAGCACCGTATGGGCGACGTCCTCGGGTTCGCCGACCCGGCCCAGCGGGGAGCGGCGGACCATCGCGCTCTCCACGGCGTCGCGGTGTCCGGCGTCCGCGCGGTGGGTCATGGGGGTACGGATCCAGCCCGGGGCCACGGCGTTCACCCGGATGCCGTGCGGGCCGAGTTCGGTGGCGAGGGTACGGGTCAGCTGGACGACGGCCGCCTTGGCGGCGCTGTAGCAGAAGAGCCCGGCACTCGCCGTGTCCACCGCCCCGGATGCCATGGTGACCAGGGACCCCGGGGTGCCCGTGGCGATCATGGCGCGGGCGGAGTGGCGGCAGGCGTGGAGCACCCCCTTGAAGTTGACCGCCAGGACGCGGTCGAGGTCCTCGTCGGAGGTGTCGAGGACCGGGCCGCTGTGCATGATCCCGGCGATCGCGGCGAGGACGTCCAGCCGGGCCGAGCGGGCCAGGACGGAGTCCACCACGGCCCCCACCCGGTCGTCGTCGGTGACGTCGAGGGGGTGGAGGAACACCGTGCCGCCGTCGGACCGGATCAGCCCGCCGGTTCCGGTGAGCCCCTCCTCGTCGAGATCGGCGCAGTGGACCGCGGCGCCCGCACGGGCGAGCAGGACGGCCGTGGCCCGGCCGATTCCGCTCGCGGCGCCGGTGACGAGTGCGGTGCGGCCGGTGAGGTCGTACGCCGAGAGGGCCATGCCCGGGACCGTACGACCGGATTTGACGGTACGTCAACTATGCTGCGGCGGGCCCCCGCGGTGGGCCGGGACCCTGCTGGCAGCCGGGACACCAGTAGGCGATCCGCTCATCGGGGGCGGGCGCCGGGCCCTGGTCGTGGGACGGGGTGACCCGGATGGGCCGGCCGCAGCGCGCACAGGGGTGCCCGGCGCGTCCGTAGACGTACAGGAGCGGCCCGCGGCGGCCGGTGCCGGGGACGGTACGGCGCTCGAAAGTGGTCCGGTTGGACATCAGCAGCCGGTGGGCGGTGGCGACCAGCCGGGCGACCGTCTCCTCCGGCAGGTCGCCGATCGGCAGCCAGGGGGTGACCCGGGCGAGGAACACCAGCTCGCAGCGGTACACATTGCCGATCCCCGCGAGATTGCGCTGATCGAGCAGGGCGTCACCGACGGGACGGGCCGGGTCGGCGCGCAGCCGGGCGACAGCGGTCGCGGCGGTTGTGGCGTCCCAGTCCGGCCCGAGGAGATCCGGGCCGAGATGCCCCACCACCCGGTCCTCGTCCCGGGTGCGCAGCAGCTCCAGCACCGGCAGCCGATAGCCCACGGCGGTGGCGGCCTCCGTGCCCAGCACCGCCCGGATCTGATGGGCAGGGCCACCGGTCCACCGGTCACCGGCGGCGAAGACCCGCCAGGCGCCGTCCATCCGCAGATGCGAGTGGAGGGTGAGGCCGCCCTCGAACCTCGTCAGCAGATGCTTGCCGCGCGGGGTGACGTCCAGGACCGACCGCCCGGTGAGGTCGGCCGTCGCGAAACGGGGCACCCGCAGATCGAAGCGGGTGAGCACCCCGCCGGCGAGAGCGTGGTGCAGCCGGTGCGCGGTCAGCCAGACGGTGTCTCCTTCGGGCATGGCTCCATCATGCGGCAGTGGACCGGGCCGGGGCGGCTCCTCCCGGTGCCGGGCCCTGCCGGTGCCGGGCCCGTCAGGGTCTGAGCCGGAGCCCTCTCGGGGTGGCGTGGAACCCGGCGGTCTCCAGGGCGCGGCCGAAGGGCGAGGTAAGCGCCGGGGTGCCGTTGGCGCGCTCCACGGTGACCGAGCCCAGGGTGCCCGCGCGGGCCGCTTCGGCGAGGGCGGAGGCCGCCGCCGCGAAGGCCGGGGAGTCGGCGTCGGCCCAGGCCAGCAGCGTTTTGCCGCCCCGTTCCAGATAGAGCGTCGGATCGCCGTCGACGAGGACGACCAGGGAGCCCGCCTTGCGCCCCGGCTTGTGCGCGGCACCGTCCGGCGGATCGGGCCAGGGGAGGGCCGCGCCGTACGCGTTCGCCGGGTCGGCCGCGGCGAGGAGCACCGCCCGGGGGTCCGTACGCCCGTCGGAGCGTTCCCGCGCGCCGGAGGCCGCCCGCAGCCGGTCGACCGCGCCGTCCATGGCGAACTGGGCGGCCCCCAGACCCTCGACGACATAGCCGCGGCGGGCCTGCCCGCGGTCCTCGAAGGCGGACAGGACGCGATACGCGGCAGAGAAGCCGCCCTCGACGCCCTCGGCCGCCACCGCGCCCCGGGTCACCACGCCGTGCCGGTCGAGCAGGGTCCGGGCCAGGGCGTGCGCCCGGTGGGTGGGGTCCGGCTCGGCGGGCGGCAGCAGCGACCACCGGCCGCTGACCGTCGGCGGGCCGCCGCGGGACGCGGGCCTGGCCGCGACCGTCGGACCGCCGTACCGTCCACGGGGCACGGGGCGCCGGGCGCGGTGGGCCGTCGAACCCGCGGTGCGGCCCGAGCCGAGGAGGGACCGCAGCGGCGCGAGCGTGTCGTTCGTCAGCCGACCGGACCAGGCCAGATCCCAGACGACATCGGCCAGCCGCGGATCGGTGACCTCCGGATGGGCGGCCCTGACCTGGTCGGCGATCTGCCGGAAGAACAGGCCGTACCCGGGGGCGAGGGCCGCCAGGACCGCCGTATGCAGCGGTGTCTCCTCCAGCGGATGGGCCGCGGGGAGCAGCAGCGGCGCCGAGTCCGCCGGATAGAGCGCGACCCAGCCGTCCTTGCCGGGCAGGGCGCCCGCGCCCGCCCAGACGATTTCGCCCGTGGTGGTCAGCTCGTCCAGCAGGGCCGGGGTGTAGCCGTGGACCCGGGACGGCAGGATCAGCTTCTCCAGCGCGGAGGCGGGCACCGCCACGCCCTGGAGCTGCTCGACCGCCCGGGCGAGCCCGTCGATACCCCGCAGATCACGGCCGCCGATGTGCTGCCAGCGGGGGAGGAAGTCGGCGAGCGCGGCGGGCGGCACGGGCTCCAGCTCCTGCCGGAGCGCGGCCAGGGACCGGCGCCGCAGTCTGCGCAGCACGGTCGCGTCGCACCACTCCTGCCCGGCGCCGTCCGGGCCGATGGCCGTCGGCGCCGGGTGGAACTCGCCCGCGACGATCCGGCCCGACGCCGCCAGCCGGTGGAGCGCGCCGTCGGTCACGGCCGGGCCGAGGCCGAAGCGCGCCGCGGCCCGGACCGAGGTGAACGGGCCGTGCGTGCGCGCGTACCGGGCGAGGAGATCGCCCAGCGGATCCTTGACGGGCTCGGTGAAGGCCTCGGGGACACCGACCGGAAGGGCGGTGCCGAGCGCGTCGCGCAGCCGTCCGGCGTCCTCGATCGCCGCCCAGCTCTCCGCCCCCGCGATCCGTACCGCGATGGCCCGCCGGGCGGCGGCCAGGCTCCGGACCCAGGCGGGGTCGGCGCCCCGCTCGGCCAGCTCCGCGTCGGTCAGCGGGCCCAGCATCCGCAGCAGATCCGCGACCCCTTCCTCGTCCCGGACCCGCCGGTCCTCCGTCAGCCACCGCAGCTCCCGCTCCAGCTCGGTGAGGACGTCGGGGTCGAGCAGCTCGCGCAGCTCCGCCTGCCCCAGCAGCTCCGACAGCAGCCGGGAGTCGAGGGAGAGGGCGGCGGCCCGCCGCTCGGCGAGCGGCGAGTCACCCTCGTACAGGAACTGGGCGACGTAGCCGAAGAGGAGGGAGCGGGCGAACGGCGACGGCTCGGGGGTGGTGACCTCGACCAGCCGCACCCGGCGGGCCTCGATATCGCCCATCAGCTCGGTCAGGCCCGGGACGTCGAAGACGTCCTGGAGGCACTCCCGGACCGCTTCGAGGACGATCGGGAAGGACCCGAACTCGCTCGCCACCTGCAACAGCTGGGCGGCGCGCTGACGCTGCTGCCACAGGGGGGTGCGCTTGCCCGGGCTGCGCCGGGGCAGCAGCAGGGCCCGTGCCGCGCACTCGCGGAACCGGGCGGCGAACAGCGCCGAGCCGCCGACCTGGTCGGTGACGATCCCGCCGATCTCGTCCTTGTCGAAGACCGCGTCGGCCGCGCCGACGGGTGCCTGGCCGTCGTCGAAGACGGTGTCCTGCCCGGCCGGGTCCGCGTCGAGCAGGTCGAGCCCCAGCAGATCGGCGTCCGGCAGCCGCAGCACGATGCCGTCGTCGGCATGCATGACCTGCGCGTCCATGCCGTACCGCTCGGCCAGCCGGGCGCCGATGGCCAGCGCCCACGGCGCGTGGACCTGGGCGCCGAAGGGGGAGTGGATCACCACCCGCCAGTCGCCCAGCTCGTCCCGGAACCGCTCCACCAGGATCGTGCGGTCGTCCGGGACATGACCGCAGGCACGGCGCTGCTCGTCCAGATATCCCAGCACGTTCTCCGCGGCCCAGGCGTCCAGACCGGCGGCGAGCAGCCGCAGCCTGCCGTCCTCCGGCGGGAGCGCGCCCACCTCCCGCAGGAATCCGCCGACCGCGCGGCCCAGCTCCAGCGGGCGGCCCAGCTGGTCGCCCTTCCAGAACGGCAGCCTGCCCGGCACCCCGGGGGCCGGGGTCACCAGGACCCGGTCCCGGGTGATGTCCTCGATCCGCCAGGAGGAGGTGCCGAGGGTGAAGACGTCGCCCACCCGCGACTCGTACACCATCTCCTCGTCCAGCTCCCCGACCCGGCGGCCGCCACCGCCCTTCTCGTCGGCGGATCCGGCGAGGAAGACCCCGAACAGGCCGCGGTCGGGGATCGTGCCGCCGGAGGTGACGGCCAGCCGCTGGGCACCGGGCCGGCCCGTGACGGTGCCCGCGACCCGGTCCCACACCACCCGGGGCCGCAGCTCGGCGAAGGCGTCCGACGGATAGCGCCCGGCCAGCATGTCCAACACGGCCTCGAACGCCGACTCGGGCAGGGCCGAGAACGGCGCGGCCCGGCGGACCAGCGCCAGCAGGTCGTCGACCTGCCAGGTGTCGAGGGCGACCGTCGCCACCAGCTGCTGGGCCAGGACGTCCAGCGGGTTGGACGGGACGCGCAGCGCCTCGATGGCCCCCTCGCGCATCCGCTCGGTGACCACGGCCGACTGCACCAGATCCCCCCGGTACTTCGGGAAGACCACGCCCCGGGAGACCGCCCCCACCTGGTGGCCCGCCCGGCCCACCCGCTGGAGGCCCGAGGCCACGGACGGCGGGGACTCGACCTGGACGACGAGATCGACCGCGCCCATGTCGATACCCAGCTCCAGGCTGGAGGTGGCCACCACGGCGGGCAGCCGGCCGGCCTTGAGGTCCTCCTCGACCAGGGCCCGCTGCTCCTTGGAGACCGAGCCGTGGTGCGCCCGGGCGAGCAGCGGCGGCGCGCCCCGGGCCGCCCCGGACTGGGCCATGATCTCGGCGGGCGGGGCGCCCTCCGGGAGGGCCTCGCCCATGGCCCGTTCGTACGCGATCTCGTTGAGCCGGTTGCACAGCCGCTCCGCGAGCCGCCGGGAGTTGGCGAACACGATCGTCGAACGGTGGGCCTGGACGAGATCGGCGATCCGCTCCTCCACATGGGGCCAGATCGACGGCCGGTCGCCGCCGGACGCCGGGGCGCCCGGCGCGTCGGCCGCGGGGGCGGCCAGCTCGCCCAGATCCTCGACCGGGACCACGACCGACAGGTCGAACTCCTTGTCCGAGGGCGGCTGGACGATCTCCACCCGGCGGTGCGGCGACAGATAGCGGGCCACCTCGTCCACCGGCCGGACCGTCGCCGACAGGCCGATCCGGCGGGCCGGGCGCGGCAGCAGCTCGTCGAGACGCTCCAGCGACAGCGCCAGATGCGCGCCCCGCTTGGTGCCCGCCACGGCGTGCACCTCGTCGAGGATCACCGTCTCCACCCCGGCGAGGGCGTCCCGGGCGGCCGAGGTGAGCATCAGGAACAGGGACTCGGGGGTGGTGATGAGGATGTCCGGCGGCCGGGTGGACAGGGACCTGCGCTCGGCGGGCGGGGTGTCGCCCGAGCGGATCCCGACCCGGACCTCCGGCTCCGGCTGCCCCAGCCGCACCGCCTCCTGCCGGATCCCCGTCAGCGGGCTGCGCAGATTGCGCTCCACGTCGACCGCGAGGGCCTTCAGCGGCGAGACGTACAGCACCCGGCAGCGCGCCTTCGGATCGGCGGGCGGAGGCGTGGACGTCAGGGCGTCGAGGGCGGCGAGGAAGGCGGCGAGCGTCTTGCCCGAGCCCGTCGGGGCCACCACGAGGACGTCCGAGCCCTCGCCGATTGCCCGCCAGGCGCCTGTCTGCGCCGCCGTGGGCGCGCTGAAGGCCCCCGCGAACCAGCCGCGGGTCGCGGGGGAGAACGAGTCGAGCACATTCCCGGCCATGTCCCCCATCGTGCACCGTGCCACTGACAATCGATGCCGGACGGCTCTCACCAGCGGGAACACCGGCCGGCCGGTGGCGGGAGAGCCGTCGCACGCACAATGGCCCCATGACCGGGGGCGAGGGCGAGGGCGAGGGCGAAGGCAAGGGCGAGGGCGGGCGCACGGCACGGGGTACGGCCGGACGGGAGTGGGCGCGGCACTGGCGGCACGAGGCGCTGCCCGGCCTCGATCTCCTGCGCGCCCGCTACGTCAGCCACAGATTCCCCCGCCACAGCCACGAGGGCTATCTCCTCGCCGCGGTCCTGCGCGGCGCCGAGGACCTGGGGATCCCCGGGGGCCGGTTCCTCATCCGCCCCGGTGACATCGCGGTCCTCAATCCCGAGGTCCCCCACGAGGCCAGGACCGGCGACCCGGAAGGCTGGGCCTATGTCGCCCTCTACCCGTCGCTCGCCCTGGTCGGCGCCGTCGCCGACGAGATCGGCGCCCTGCGCGGCACCCCGGCCTTCCGGGACGCCGCCGTCGCCGACCCGGTCGCGTCCGCCCTGCTCCACCGGGTCTACGAGGCGGCGGACGCGGGCGACGCGCTGGCCGCCGACAGCCTGCTGAGGACCGCGATAGCGCGGCTGCTCCGCGCCAACGGGGGCCCGATGCCCCTCCGGGCCCCGCGCGCGGCCGGCGCCGGGGCGGTCGCCAGGGCCCGGGAACTCCTGGAGGAGCGGATGACCGACCCGCCGTCGCTGGAGCGGCTGGCGCGGGAGGTGGGGACGGCGCCGTTCGCGCTGCTCCGCGCGTTCAGGGCGGCGTACGGCATGCCCCCGCACACCTGGCTCACCGACGCCCGGGTGCGCCGCGCACAGCGGCTGCTGGCCCTGGGCGAGCGCCCGGCCGAGGTGGCCGCCGCCGTCGGCTTCACGGACCAGCCCCATCTGAACCGCCACTTCACCCGGATCGTGGGTGTGCCACCGGGCGCGTACCGCAAGGAACGCGCCGGGTAGCGGCCGGAGAGCCGCCGGAGAGCCGCCGGGGCGCGCGGGAACGGGCGGGCGGGAGCGGGCGGGTCGCCGCCGGGAAGGAGCCGGGTGGCGGCGGGGAAGGGGCCGGGACATGGCCGGGCAGGACAGGGCCGGTCCCCGGAGCCGCAAGAACGTACAAGACCGGCGCGCGTGCCGCCGCGTACCGTCCCCCACATGGCAGAACAGACCGTCCCGGTGGGTCCACCCGGGAGCAACCCGTCACCAGCCGCCCCCGCGGGGGCCCGCGTCCGTACCGCGTCCGACCCCGGTAGGGAGAAGCCCGACGCGGCCGTCGTACGCGACGCCCTTGCGGTGGGCGTCGCCGTCGGGCTCTCCGGCTTCGCGTTCGGGGTCACCGCGGCGGGTTCGGGGCTCACCCTGCTCCAGGTCTGTGCCCTGAGCCTGCTGGTGTTCACCGGGGCTTCGCAGTTCGCCCTGGTCGGGGCGTTGGCGGCGGGCGGCAACCCGTTCACGGCCGCGGCCGGGGCGTTCTTCCTCGGTATCCGGAACGCCTTCTACGGGCTGCGCCTCTCGCAGCTGCTCGCCCTGCCCCGCGCGGTGCGGCCGTTCGCCGCCCACTGGGTCATCGACGAGACCACCGCCGTCGCGCTCGCCCAGCCCGGCCGGCGCTCGGCACGGCTCGGCTTCACCGTGACCGGGCTGACGCTGTACGTCCTGTGGAACCTGACCACCCTGCTCGGCGCGCTCGGCGCCGAGGCCATCGGGGACACCGACGCCTGGGGGCTGGACGCGGCGGGACCGGCCGTCTTCCTGGCCCTGCTCGCGCCCATGCTCCGGACGACCACCGAACGCGCCGTCGCCGGTCTCGCGGTCCTGCTCGTCCTGGTCGCCCTGCCGGTCCTGCCCGCGGGGGTGCCCGTCCTCGTCGCCGGGCTCGCGGCGCCCGCCGTCCTGTGGTTCACGGGGCGTACGCACGGCACGCACGGCGCGGACAGTGCCGATGCCACGTCGGGCACGGATGGCGCGACCGCCACGACCGCCACGACCGCCACGACCGCCACGACCGGCCCGGCCGGCGACCGGGCGGCGTCCCGGCGCGACGCCGCGCCCGGCGGACAGGACGGGCCGCGGCCCGGGAACGAGGAACGATGAGCGTCTGGATCGCGATAGCCGTGACGGCGGTCGGCTGCTACCTGGTGAAGCTCGCCGGACTGCTGGTCCCCGGCGACGTCCTGGAACGTCCCCTGGTGCGGCGGCTCGCCGCCCTGGTCCCCGTCGCGCTGCTGGCCGCCCTCACGGCGGAGCAGACCTTCGGCGCGGCGGGCTCCCTCACCGTCGACGCCCGCGCCGCGGGGCTGGCGGCGGCCGCCCTGGCCCTGGTGCTGCGGGCGCCCTTCCTGATCGTGGTCGCGGCCGCCGTCCTGGTCACGGCGGGAGTACGGGCGATCGGCGGCTGACGGATCCCTCCGGCCCGTGCGCCGGGGGAGCCCGGCGTACGCGGGCGGATCAGCCGATGGAGCGCCCGTACGCCCGCAGGGTCCGCAGCGCCTCGACCGTCACGATCGGCCGCGCCTCCAAGGCCGTCCCCGGGGCCCAGCTCCGCCAGGTCAGCGGCCAGCCGCCGTCCTCCCGCTGCTCCCCGGCGAGCCGGTCGAGGGCGAGCCGTGTCTCGTCGTCCGTGAACCAGTGCCGGGCCAGTGACTCGGGTGTACGGGCGTAGTCGTACGGGTAGTGGTGCTCGCCCGGGGCGTAGCCGGGGGCGACGGGCTGCTCGTCCGCCCGCTCCGGATCGAGCACCACCAGCCGTCGCTCCCGCACCAGCCGCCCCAGCCGGTCGGCCGCCGTCCGGGCGCGCGCCCGGTCCGGGACGCCGTCGAGGAAGGCGACCGCCGCCTCGATCTCGTACGGATGGGAGTCCTCCAGTGACTCCACCGCCGCCCAGCAGAAGTCCGTGGCGCGGAAGAGCCAGGCGTGCCACACCTCGTTGCGGTGGAGCAGCCCCACGACCGGTCCCGTGGTCAGCAGCGACCCGGGCGGGTCGGCGACGACCGGGACGAAGGGCGCCGCCGGATAGCCCCGCTGCGACGGATGGACGGCGGGCAGGGCGCCCTCCGGGGTCGACACCCGGGTGAGATAGCGGCACAGCCGCTCCGCCCGCAGCCCGCCGCACCGGCCGATGGAGTCGAGGACCCGCAGTGCGTGCGCGGTGTGCAGCGGCTGGCTCACCGGGCCGCGCAGATCCGGCTCCAGCGCGTGGCCGTAGCCGCCGTCCTCGTTCAGATACGGGGACAGGGCCGCGTCCACGGCGTCGGCGCTCCCGCCCAGGAAGTGATGGGCGAAGCGCCGCTGCTCCAGGACGCGGGCGGTGAGCCAGACGAAGTACTCGGCGCGGGCGAGCGGCGACGCGGACGACGGTGGCACGGCCGTACCGGATCCGGCGTTTTCATCGGGTTCATCCAGGTTCATACCCAGACCGTAGGGCGCCGCGGGCCCCGGGGCGGCGAGAGGGCCGGGGCGCACTCCCTGAGCGGGATACTGGCGTCATGCGGTTGACGATTTTCTGGGAGCGGATGGCGGACCACTTCGGGGCCGGGTACGCCGACTCCTTCGCGCGGGACCATGTGATGACCGAACTGGGCGGCCGGACCGTCCATCAGGCGCTGGACGAGGGCTGGGAGGCCAAGGACGTCTGGCGGGCGGTCTGCGCGGCCGTCGGCGTCCCCGCCGACAAGCGCTGAGCCCCGGCCGCCCGGCCGCCCGGCTGGCCGCCTGCCCTCCCGCTCGGCCGCCCGGCCTCCCGCCCGGCGGCGGTCGGCCGTCGGTGCGGCCGGCGGCGAGCGCCGCGCGACCGAATCGACACCGGACCGTCGTCCACAGGACATCGGGCCGGGTCCCCGAGCACGGCCGCGGTAGGCGACACTGGGCCGGTGGCCCCGACGAGCGACCAGCACGACGACAACGAACACGACGGATCCTCGGACCGTACCGGTGAGCACCGGGACGGCCGCGGCGGACCCGGCGGACCCGGCTCCCGCGACGACGGCGAGGCGGGCGACGGCGGCGGCCGGGCGGCCGACGGCCCCGAGCGGAGAACCGTGCCCGCCCAGGGCACGGCCCCCGGCGCGCCCGCTCCCGGCGGAGGCGTCGCCGTGGCCGCGCCCTCGCCCGGGAAGGGCCCGGACGGCCCCGCCGAGGACGTGACCCCGCCGGCGGGCCCGCCGCCCCGGCCCGCGGGCGGCGCGCTCGGCCCGGCCCGGATGCCGCGCTGGCTCCCGCGCGCGATGGTGCTCGCCCTCGCCCTGTACGCCTGTTTCCAGCTCGGGGCCTGGGCCTTCCACCAGCTGATCGGGCTGCTGCTGAACATCCTGATCGCGTTCTTCCTCGCCCTCGCCATCGAGCCAGCGGTGGGACGGATGGCGGCCCGGGGGATGCGGCGCGGCCTCGCCACGTTCCTGGTCTTCCTCGGGATCGTCGGCTTCGCCGTCGGCTTCGTGGTGCTGCTGGGATCGATGCTGGCCGACCAGATCGTGACGATGGTCGAGGAGTTCCCCAAATACCTCGACTCCGTGATCAAGTGGATCAACACCACGTTCAAGACCGAGCTGTCCCGGGTCGAGGTCCAGGACAGCCTGCTGAAGTCGGACTGGCTCCAGCAGTACGTCCAGAACAGCGCGAGCGGCGTGCTCGACGTCTCGGCCACCGTCCTCAGCGGGCTTTTCCAGCTGCTGACGATCTCCCTTTTCTCGTTCTACTTCGCCGCCGACGGGCCGCGGCTGCGCCGCGCGCTCTGCTCCGTCCTGCCCCCGGCCAAGCAGACGGAGGTCCTGCGCGCCTGGGAGATCGCCGTCGACAAGACCGGCGGCTATCTGTACTCACGCGGGCTGATGGCGCTGATCTCCGGTGCCTCGCACTTCGTCCTGCTGGAGATTCTCGGGGTGCCCTACGCCCCGGCGCTCGCCGTCTGGGTCGGCCTGGTGTCCCAGTTCATCCCGACCATCGGCACCTATCTCGCCGGTGCCCTGCCGATGCTGATCGCCTTCACCGTCGACCCCTGGTACGCGGTGTGGGTGCTCGGGTTCGTCGTGGTGTACCAGCAGTTCGAGAACTACGTCCTCCAGCCCAAGCTGACCTCCCGGACCGTCGACATCCACCCCGCGGTGGCCTTCGGCTCCGTGATCGCGGGCACGGCTCTGATGGGCGCCGTGGGCGCGCTGATCGCCATTCCGGCGGTCGCCACCCTCCAGGCGTTCCTCGGCGCCTATGTGAAGCGGTACGCCGTGACCGACGACCCCCGTGTCCAGGGGCACCGAGACCGGCGGGCCGGACAGCTCTTCCGGCGCTTCCGCCCACCCGCCGCGGCCGGACGGGAGACCGCTCAGGACCCGGCGGGGCCGGGGACCGGCGACTGAACGAGTCGGTTCGCCCGAGGGCCGCCGGTGGCCGCCGGTGGCCGCCGGGCGGACCGTAGTTCGCCCGCGCCCCGGAACGCCCCGGACGCTCCGGGTCCGCCGCCTCCGAG
>NZ_JBHYZV010000103.1:0-21594 GCF_042753905.1 Streptomyces sp. NPDC059248
ACCTTGTGGGTCGGGTTTGGGTGTGGGGGGGTCGGGCGTGTCCGGGGGGGGGGTGTTGTTGGTGCGGTCGTGGGTTCGCGGGGGGGGGGGCGGGGGGGGGCCCGCGCGCACCAGCGCATGCTACGTGCCCCAGGAAGGCACCGTTCCGGTCAGTCCTTCCGCCAGAACATCCGGTACGGGGAGGTACCCGGACCGCCGCGGAACTCCCTTCCACCGAGCACGATGTCCGGATCCTTGGTCAACGCCGACTCGCAGCCGTTGCAGACATTGCGGGAGGCCGCGCCGAACACGATCTCCTCATTGGCTCCGAGACTGCCGACGACGGTCGCCTCCGCATGGCCCTGCCCCTGGACGAAGGCGTCCTTGGCCCACTGCGGCCAACTGTCCGGAGCGGGTCCGTCGTGGTTCACCGCGGTACGGACCGAGACCTCACCGGTGTTCCGGTTGCGGACCCCGATCAGGGCCGTCGTCCCGAACTGGCCCTGGAGCCCGCGCACACCGGGAATGGTCTCGTTCGTGGCCCGCCAGCGCGCCTGCTGGAGGAGATCGGCGTAGATGTACGCCTCCTCCGCCTCCGCCTGGTTGCCGCAGTTGTGGACGAGGACCGGGGCCGCGGCCGCCATCACGTAGTACGTGTGGAGGTCGCTGACGGTCAGGTTGTGGACCGTGGCCTCGGCGGTGTGCCGTTCGACCGCCGTGATCCGGACCAGTGTGCCGTTGCCCGTCCGGAGCCAGTCGCCCGACGTCAGATCGGTGGCGTCGACCCACTCCCTCAGCTCGGGCACCCAGAACGGGTGGCCGTCCGTGGCCGTCACCGTCGCGGTGGCCGAACCCCTGGTCCCGTCGGTGTCGATGGTGACCTCGACGAGGTTCTTGCTGCCCTCGCCCTTGATCTCGGCGGTGACGGTCTCGACCGCCGTCTCACCGGTCTCGGGATCGGTGGCGACGACCCGGTCGCCGTTTCTGACCTCTTCGATCGGTTTCGTGGTCCCGTCCGCCATCAGGACGAGGGTGCCGGGGACGAAACTGTTGTTGGGGTTCCGGCAGCCGGGCCCCGCGCTGCTCTCCTTGGAGCCGCCGCTGCGGGATCCGCTCTTGCCGCTCTTGCTGGGCGCGTCTTCCTTCTTGGCCGCCTGCCGCGCCCGGTTGATCGGCCTCTCGGCCTTCTTGGTCGCGACCTTCTTCGCCTTCTGTACGGCGTTTCCGGTCTTCTGCGCCTCCTTCTTCGCCGCTCTCAGCTTGGCCTGTTCGGCCTTCTTCTTCTTCAGCTGGGCGGCCTTCTCCGCCGCCTTCTTCTTGGCCTCGGCGGCCTTTCTCGCCGCTTCCTGGGCCTTTCGGGCCATCTCGATGATCTGGCGGGCCCTCTCCTGGGCCTTCTTCCAGGCGGAGATGGCACTGGAGATCTTGCCGACGGCGTCCCAGACCCGCTTGGCGGCGCTGAACGCCCTCTTCCACGGGAGGGCGTCGAGGATCATGCTGCCGCAGGCCCACAGATCGCCCCGGGAGAAGCAGGCGACCATGTCGTCGTAGCCGATGAGCCCCTTGAGCAGGGACCATCCGGCGTCCGCGATGACGCTGCCCATGGAGCGGTTCTGCTCCTGCTGGGCCCAGGACAGCTCGCCCTTGGAGGGGCCGCCGTACTGGTCGCCGTTGTAGCCGCCGCCGCCACCGCCGCCGCCCTGGGCCGCGGAGACGAGACCGGTCGGGTCGGCGAAGGTGACCGGGCTGTTCTCGCTGTAGGAGTAGCCGTTGATCTGGATCGGGTCGGCCATGTCGATCAGCGGGTCCACGGAGATGAAGCGGCCGGTGGCCGGTTCGTACTCACGGGCGCCGAGATGGACGAGACCGGTCGAGGCGTCGTCGTCACCGCCGACATAGCCCTTGTGCGACCGCCAGTTGGGGCTCGCCTGGCGGTCGACCCCGAAGGGGTCCTTCTTGGCGAACTTGACCGCGTTCCCGGGCGTCAGCGCCACATTGATATTGGCCGTGCCGTTGTGGTCGGTGATCTGAACCGACAGCTCGCTGGTGGCGCTGCCCAGGACATGGCGCATGACGGTGGGCGCGCCGGGCTGGGCGTAGTACCGCTCGGTGTACGAGGGACGGCCGCCGCTGGTGGCGACGGTGGTGTCGCCGAGGTAGAGCGTGGTCTCGCTCGCGGTGATCGCGAGCAGCCGCTGGCCGCCGGGACCGTAGATGTAGCGAGTCTCGTCGGACGGCTTCCACTGCTGGGCCGCGCCGCCGGTGGTGTCGCAGTCGGTGACCTTGAGATCCGTACCGCTGTTGTCGTCGGGTGCGGTCAGGCACTTGTTGGTGCCGAGGTGCTTGAGCTTCTTGCCGTCGGCGACCTCGGTCCAGTGCTGGGCGGCGGTGCCGGTGCAGTCCGAGAGCACCACATTGCCGTTGGTGAGCGCCACCACGCACTTGCCCAGAACCTTCAGCGCGCCCTTGGTGGGATCGGCGACGGTCGCGTCGATCCGGAACTTCTGCGCCTTGCTGCCGTTGCAGAGGTACTGCTGGATCGCGGTGCCCGTGGCCGTGAGGCCGCCCGCGACATCGAGGCACTTGCCGGTGGAGCCGGTCCAGGCACCGGAGCCCTCGCCGAAGCCGGTGATCTTCTCCGGCTTGCCGTCCCAGGTCCAGGTCAGCGTCTGGCCGACACCGCCGTCGGTCCGGGACTCCATGTTCCCGGCCTTGTCGTAGGTACGGACGGAAGGCTTGGTGACCTGGGCCCCGGCCTCCGTCTTGTAGGTGGTGGAGGTGCCGGTCAGGGTGTGCGGCTGGGTGCCGTTCGCCCCGCCGTAGCCGTAGGTGGTGGTGATGTCCTTGGTCTTGTCACCCGAGGTGTCGTGCTTGACCAGCTTGGTGCGCTGGCCCAGCTCGTCATAGGTGTACGACTGCCAGTAGCCGGAGTTCGCGGAGGTGACGTTGTTCGTCCCGTCCGGGTACTCGGGCGCCTCACCCTGCATGGCCGGTGCCTGGCAGTGGATCGGCGCCGTCCAGGCCTCGGTCAGCTGTCCGAGGGAGTCGTAGGTGAAGCACTGCCGGTCGGTGATCGAGTTCCAGCGGTCCGCGATCGAGGTGACGTTGCCGGCGTTGTCGTACGAATAGGTCCGGGAGTTGACCCGGGTGCCGGTCACCGCCGTGGTGTCGCTCGTCGACTGGCGGTCGACGACGGACTCCTCCAGCGCGCCGCTGTTCTCGTTGAAGATGTTGGTCGTCCACACCCGGTTGGGGTTGCTGCCGCTGACGGTCCGGACGACCTGGCCGTAGACGCTGTATTCCGCGTCGGTGGTGTACCACTCCTTGCCCGAGGTGGAGACCGGCAGACCATCCGCGTTGTAGCGCGTGATGATCTTCTCGGCGGTCAGTGAACCGGCCGCGGGCAGCATGGTCTGCTTGAGCTGTCCGCCCTTGTTGTACTCGAAGGCGTAGGCGTAGGTCCGCTCCAGGCCGTGGGCCGTGGCGACGGTATCCGGCAGGGTCAGCTTCTTGCCGGTCGGCTGGTAGTCGGCGGTGTAGCCGGTGATCTCACTGGTGTAGGGGAGGTTGTCGGTGTAGCGGGTGGAGCTCGCCGGGAGGCCGACCGCTCCGGCGATCGTGTCGTAGGTGTTGGTCTGGAGCAGCGGGCCCTTGTCGTCGTTGAGCCGCTCCTCCTGCGGGCGGGAGAGCGCGTCGTACTTCGTCCAGATCTTCACCCCGCGGCCGTCCGTGGCGACCACGGGCCGGTCGGCGAGGTCGTACTCGGTGCCGCTGGTGCCGGTGTCCGGGTCGGTGGCGGACTTCAGCCGGCCGCGGGCGTCGTAGCTCCAGGACCAGAGGTTGCCCTTCGGGTCCCTGGCCTCGACCATGTCGCCGCGGACGTCGTACTTGAAGGTGGTGGAGCGGAACGCGGTACGGGCGGGGTCGGTGAAGGTGTCCACCCGGACCAGGCGGCCCAGCGCGTCACTGTAGGTCCGCTGGGAGGCCGCGCCGTTGGGCTCGATCGACACCGAGTAGTCGTAGCCGAACTGCGAACGGGTCGCCTTCTCGGGCTTCTCGGTGCCCGCCTCGTACGGCGTCTCCTGAAGGACCCGGCCGAGGCCGTCGTACTTGTAGAGGGTGGCGTTCGGGATCTTGGTGTCGGAGGCGTCCGCCGGCTCGTACATCACCGACCGCGGTTCGTCTTCGACGTAGTAGGCGTTGTTGGTCCGGCTGATCGTGCCGTTCGGACCGTAGAAGATGTCCGTTACCAGTCGGCCCTTGCCGACCGCCTGCTCCTGCTTCTGCCGCTCGCGGCCCAGGCCGTCGTAGAAGGCGTAGGAGCTGACGTACTCGGAGCCCTCGCCCTCCTTCAGCAGCTCGGACCTGACCGATACGGGGTCGCCCGGCTTGGCGTAGTAGGTGAACTTGGCGCCCGGCTGCCCCGCCGTGTGGGTGGGACCCCACGCCGCGACCGTCCGCCCCAGGCCGTCGTACTCGAACGTCGTCGTCCGGCCGTTGGGGTCGGTCTCCTTCAGCGCCGTGGCCCGGCCGGGCTCGATCACACTGATGGATTCGTGCAGCTTGGCGTTGACGGTCTTCACCGAGTAGACCTGGCCTTCGGCCGGGATGTACTCGGTGGTGCCGGCGTTGCCCGCCGCGTCGACCGTACGGATCGGACGCGCGTGGGTGTCGTAGCCGACCTCGCCGTCCTTGTCCCAGCCGCCGCCGTCCTTGTTCACCGTCCAGGTGGTGGTGGCCAGGCCCGCGGTGGGAACGGCGCCGTAGCCCAGGCCGTCGTAGGCGACCCGGGAGCCGGCGACCCATGACGACGCGGGCGGCTCGGTCCCGGCGGCCGGGCAGGGGCCGGCCGTGGTCAGGGCCTGCTTGGACAGGCCGATCATGTGCTTGCCGGTGTTGTGGATGTACTCCAGGCGTGAACACGACTCGTCGCCGGTGCGCTCGGTGTCGCCCTGGACCTCCACCTCGTAGGGCAGGTCGTACTCGCCCTCGTACTTGGTGGAGGTCCGTACGGTCCGGGCGCCCCGGGGGTCGTCGTCGGTGGCCGGGTCCGAGTCGACCCGGGTGCCCGACGACAGGGCCACCGTGATGCTGTGGCTCTCCAGTACCCGGTACGCCTTCAGGTCCGGAATGCCGTCGCCGCGGGCGCGGGTCGCCAGGACCTTGTGCGTGGGGTAGTCGACATCGCGGGTGAGGACGGTTCCGCCGTACTTCGTGTACGTCATCGTCTCGGCGACGCGGCCCTGATAGGGCAGCGAGTCCTTGGCGATGGTGGCGCCCTTGCTGTCCTTGACCGTGATGTCACGGACCGGGTCGCCCGTGCCCGGGAGCTTCTCGCCGTCCATCCCGCGGAAGTAGCGGGTCTCCGTCATGGACCGCTCGGAGCCGGTGTACGGATGCGCGGAGTCGGCGCCGCTGACCGTGCGCACGATCTCGTAGCCGCGCCACTGGTCGTAGGTCCGGGTCTTCTTCTTGGAGAACTCGGCCTGGTTCAGCGCCCAGCCCGCGCCCTTGCGCTTGGCCGCGTCGATCTCGTCGTACTCGTACGTCGTGGTCGTCGGGTCGACGCCCCGGACG
Source organism: Streptomyces sp. NPDC059248 (assembly GCF_042753905.1). NCBI lineage: Bacteria > Bacillati > Actinomycetota > Actinomycetes > Kitasatosporales > Streptomycetaceae > Streptomyces > Streptomyces sp. NPDC059248. Next base: position 5,557 of record NZ_JBHYZV010000103.1, read on the forward strand.
TTCGGCAACTCCTCGACCTTGGCGACGAGGTACTTGTTGAACCAGCTGATGGACTCGTCGGACTGGTCCGGGTCCACATGCCAGTACGCGGGGAAGCAGAGGCCCGTGTTCTCCGCGGGCTTCGGGAAGCCCTCACCGGCCAGACAGGCGCCCGTGGGATCCCGGTAGGTGACGAGGGTCTCGCCGCCGTACTCGTTGACGATCCGGCTGATCCGCAGCCGGTCGAAGACCGGGCTGGTGTCCTTCTTCCCCTTGTCCGGGCCCTCCTGGATGATCTCCTTCACCCGGTTGGGCATGGACTTGGTGTTGGAGACGAAGGTGACCGGATTGAGCTGGACGCCCTCGCGGTCGCCCACGCCGTAGCCGGTGCGGGTGATGGACTTCAGCCAGAGCGCCGTGCCCTCGTCGGTCTTCTCGTGCGGCAGGGACTGGTCGAGCTTCCAGTTGTCCACCTTCGACAGCGCCGTGGAGCCCTGGACGCGCTGGGCCCAGGTGGTCACGGCAGCCAGCCGCTTGCGCGACCAGAAGCTGGGCACCGGGACGTAGCACTCCTTGCCCTTGGCGCCCGAGCAGTACAGGTCGGCCGGGGTGTCGTACCAGATCCGGTTCTTCGCCCAGTCGCCCGAGGTGAAGTTCTCCTCGGTGCACTTGATGCTGTCCTCGGTGTAGCAGCGCTCCTGCACCTCGAAGGAGACCCGGGCGATCGGGTCGGCGGTGAAGAGGGTCTTCTCCTGCTGGCCGTAGTCGATACGCAGCAGATGGGCGCCGCGGTCGTAGTCCACCGTCGCCTTGAACTTGAAGTTCTTCGCGTAGTGGTTCTCCTCCTTCTTCCACCACAGGGACATGGCGTTGCCGTGGACGTCGACGACGTAGTCGAGGTTCCAGCGCCATGCCTGGTAGCAGAAGGAGTTGGCGTACGTGGCGTTGTAGCAGGGCTCGTCCAACTGGTTGCCCGAGACGGGGACGGTCAGGACCGAGTTGGTGGTGTCCTTGCCCTCGACCCAGTTGGGCAGCTTGTGCCGGCCGAACCAGTACTGCGTACCGTCGCGGGTGGTGACCTTCCAGTAGTCCTGGCCCTCGTGGCGGTCGTTGGTCCCGGACCGCTTGATCAGCTCGACCTTGGAGCCGTCGCCGTTGGCGGTGACCCACTTGTCGGAGTGCGGGCCCGCGGCGCCCGGCTTCATATGGTCGTCGTCGAGCACCAGCTCGGTGGTCGACCCGCCCAGGCTCAGGACCGCGTTGTACGAACCCCAGCAGAGGTCGGACGTCTTCTTCTTGTTGACGCCGTCCTTCTGGTCGTCCCGGCAGGAACGGTACGTCCGGGTGATCGAACCCGGGTTGTAGTCCCAGCCGTCACCGACCCACGAGGGCTGGTTGTTCGTCGCCGATGTGGCTCCGTCGACCGCCTGGGAGTTGTAGCCGAAGCCCAGAGCGGGGGAGGGACCCGCGGGCACCGAAGGCGCCTGCATCTGGTAGGCGTAGGTGAACGCCCCGGCGCTGTTGCCCGCCTGCCACGAGCCGGCGCTCGGGAGCGGGGACGCCGAGAAGTCGCCCTTGGCGCCGCTGCCGCTGGAGGTGGCCACCAGGACGGAGGAGCCCGCGGCGGCCGCGGTACGGGCCGTCATCGGCGCGGCGGACTTCCCGGCCACGGACCGGGCCGCGGTCGCCGGGGGGACGGCCGGGTCGGTCAGTGTGGCGACGTTCAGGGTCGCCTCGATCTGCCGCTCGCCGTCCATGACGTGGTCACCGGCGGCGTCACCGGTCTTGGGCTTGACGACGTTACGGGTGCCGACCTCGACCGGCTCCGAGCACGCCTCGACGTCCGGGGTGGTCAGGAAGCAGCCCGGGAACTGGAGGATGTTGAGCCGGTCCGCCCAGTTCGCGCCGTACAGCTCGGCGAACTCGGTGTAGTCCAGGGCCACCACGGCATTGCCGGTGGCGCCGGCGGGCGGGGTGATGGTGAAGGCGAAGCCCTCGATGTTCCGCGCCTCGGTCTGCGCCGGGTCGGTCATGGCGACCTGCCAGCTGCCTTCGAGCGCCGCCGCCTCGGCGGGCGTCGCGCCCTGCGGCGCGCCGACTTCGAGGGGTGTGGTGCCGATCGGCACCGTCTGCCCCGGAGTGAGTCCGGTCAGAGTCCGGGCCGCGGGCGGTACCGCCGCCGGAGCCGCCGTCTTCTTCGGCTCGAACTCGGGCTCGGTCGGGATCTCGGCCGTCGTCAGCCGCTCCAGGGTCCCGCCGTCCTCACCCGGCACCGGTTTCGGCTCGGGCACAGCGGTCAGTTTCACCCCCGACCTGTCCACCGGCGGGGGCAGCGCGCTCGCCCCCGGTACCAGACTCACGGTCAGAGCGAGTGAGAGCACCGTGATCACGCCCGCGCGCAGGCGCAGTCGGCGGTTCCTCTCGGCTCTGGTGTCCGGGAGTCTTCCCCGGCCACTCCACGACAGTGTTTTCCCCACGGCGGCCGCCGTCCTCCCCAACCATCCGGCATCAGTTTTCGGGCAGCGCGAAGCGGCCTGTCCCGTCCCTGACATGTCTGTATCCGCCGCATCCTGAGGCAGCGGATGATCACCCGTCAAACGCCTGACCTGCACAGATGTGACAAGAGTCATCGAGAATGAGGTGTAGGGACCCCGGTGATGGGTTACTGGGGGGAAACCGGCCGAGAAGCCCCATCGGGCCGCAAAAGGCCGCGAGTTCCGCCATCCGGATCATCGGGAATCAGTCATCAGCAATGGCTCGATCGATGCCCCGATTTGGGGGGAGATCGGCTGCCGGTCCCGATGAATCGGTCCGGCCATGAAGAACGTCCGAACGCCCTCCGTGGTTCCGAAACTCATCTGAAAAATTTGTGAGGACAGCACCGCGTGGTGATCACAAGGAGTGCACAAAATGCCTTCATCAGCCATGCTGGCTCGCGCTCTCTCCTGGTCAGAGCCTTGTGCTGCCCTCGACCCGGGAGAGGAAGGCGAAGAACGATCACGGTGATCGGCGCCCGGACGACCGTGTCCGCGGCAGGACCGATCGCCGTCCAGGGGAGGGGATTCCAGCACCGTGGAACGTCCACGTCTCATCCGGGGGCTGCCCCGGCGCACCACGGCGGGGGTGGCCGCCCTGCTGGCCGCCGCCCTCGGTGTCACACTGCTGATGCCCGACGGGCCGGCGCCGGAGCCCTCGGCCGCGAAGCCGCCCGCCCGGGCCGACCGGGCCGGCGCCGGCGGGGAGCCGCTGGACGAGGAGGCGGCCCGGGAGAAGGCGATACGTACCGGGAAGCCGGTGGAGGTACTCGACCTGCGGGACGAGACCTCGACCACGTACGCCCTGCCGGACGGCAAGTTCCGGCTCTCGGCCCACTCGGCCCCCGTCCGGGCCCGGGTCGACGGGAAGTGGAAGCCCATCGACACCACCCTGGAGCGGACCGAGGGCGGCTGGCGCCCCAAGGCCACGTCGAATCGCGTCGTCTTCCACTCGGGCGGAAAGAAGTCCGCGGAGGAGCGCGGCAGCCGGGGCTATGTCCGGTTGCCACTGGCGAGCGCCGCACGGCAGACGACCGAGGCCGACTACACCGACCTGGCCACCTTCACCGCCGACGGCCGGGAACTCACCGTCGGCTGGCCCGGCCCGCTGCCGGAGCCCGAGATCGACGGGGCCGCCGCGCTCTACCGGAACGTCCTCAAGGACGTCGATCTGCTGCTGACCGCGCGGGACACCGGGTTCACCCATGTCCTGGTGGTGCACAACGCCGAGGCGGCGGCCGATCCGGCGCTGGCGAGGATCTCGTACCGGCTGACATCGCCCGAGCTGACGTTCTCCCTCGACGACACCAACGACGTCCTCACCGTCCGGGACGGCAAGGGCAACGAGGTCGGCGGCTCCCCGAGCCCCTTCATGTGGGACTCCAGCGGCAAGCCGGCCGTCACTCAGGGCGAGCCGCCGCTGGACAAGAGCGCGAAGGCCGAGGGGACCTTCGGGCTGAGCGGCCTGCTCGGACCTCAGATCGGAACCCGCCGCGCACCCGCCGACGCCGAACTCACCGGCGGCGGCAGCACCTCGGCCGTGCTCTCCGTCACCCCCGACAAGGGGCTGCTGACCGGGAAGGACACCGTCTACCCGGTCTTCATCGACCCGCCGCTGTACGGCAAGACGGCGGCCTGGACCACCGCCTACGAGCGGTACCGGGACACCAGCTTCTGGGACGGGGCCAACTTCAACTCCGGCACCACCGAGGGCCGGGTCGGCTTCGAGTCCACCACCGGCGGACTCTCCCGGTCCTACTACCGGATCACCTGGAAGAGCAGCATCAAGGGCGCCAATATCTCCAAGGCCGAGTTCGTCTTCCGGGAGACCTACTCCTGGTCGTGCACCCCGTCGGCGATGGACGTCCACCAGACCGAGGACATCTCCTCCGCCACCACCTGGGACAACCAGCCGCCCACCAAGGCGCATATCGGCACCAAGTCCTTCGCGCACGGCTGGAACTCGTCCTGCCCCGACGCCAATGTCACCTTCGACGCCAGGACCATCGCCCGGGACGTCCTCGCCGGGGACGGCGAGAAGAAGATCGTCATCCGGATGAAGGCCCAGAACGAGTCGAAGACATCGGGGGCGGCCAACTCCTGGAAGAAGTTCGCCGCCGAGGGGCAGCCGGCGCCCCGGCTCGACGTGACGTACACCCGGCCGCCCAAGGAGCCCACCGGGCTCACCGTCAACACCAAGGCGTGCGACACCAGCAGCCCGTACACCCAGTACGGCCTGGGGAATCTGAACTTCGCAGCCGGCAGCTCCGACCCCGACGGCGACCTGGCGTCCCTGTACTTCCAGGTGTGGTACCTCAACGGCAGCACCAAGGTCACGGTCGAGAACTCCACCCGGCCCACCTCCGGCAAGGCCGATTTCACCATCGACAAGTCCAAGTTCGTCAACGGCCGGACGTACTACTGGCATGTGAAGGCCGTCGACCACGAGGACGTCTCCTCCACCTACGCCCCGCCCGGCACCGTGAGCTGCGGATTCGTCTACGACAGCTCGGCGCCCGCCTCACCGGACGTGTCCTCCGCCGACTTCCCCGAGGACGACGGCAACGGCGGCAAGTGGAGCGAGAAGCCGTTCGGGACCGCGGGCAAGTACATCATCAAGCCCGCCGCCACCGGCGGCACCGGGACGACGAAGTTCTACTGGTCCTTCAACCGCGAGTCGTACGTCGAGGAACGCAGCGCCACCGTCGCCCAGGGCGCTGCGGGCATCACGCTGAACCCGCCCAACGCCGGGCCGAACATCCTCTATGTGAAGGCCACGGACGCGGCGGGCAACCGGTCGGTCACCGCCACCAAGTACCTCCACTACGTCACCCCCCGCGACAAGAACGACTCCCCGGGCGACGTCACCGGTGACGGCATCCCCGACCTCTACGTCATCGACGCCACCGGCGATCTGCGGCTCTACCCGGCCGAGAAGACCGGCGACCTCCACACATCCCTCCTGGCCGCGCACGACGACGGCAAGGCCATCGAGCTGGACGAGAACGAGGACGGCAAGCCCGACTACGGCTACCACTGGGTCGACGCCAACGGGAACAACCCGGCGCTGATCACCCATAACGGTGACTTCGTGGGCGGCGACGGAGTCCAGGACCTGGTCGCCCGGATGCCCGACGGCAAGCTCTACGTCTACCGGGGCGACGGCTACGGCAGCGTCGACGTCACCAAGCGCGTCGAGGTGCAGATGCCCGCGGGCGCGCCCGCGACCTCCGCCATCACCCAGATCCTGGCCGTCGGCGACATCACCGACGACAAGCACCCCGAGGTCTTCGCCACCGTGGGCGACGCCCTGTGGGTGTTCACCGGCTACACGGGCGTCGCGTTCGACAGCGCGATCCGGCTCAGCTCGACCGCGTGGACCAACCGCGACCTCGTCTCGGTCGGCGACCACGACAAGAACGGCGCGGTCGACCTGGTCTACCGGTCGTTCGACAGCAACCGGCTCCTGCTGCGCCACGGCAAGCCCGACCCGGCGACGGGCGGCACCCTGCTGACGTCCCTCGCCAGCGCCGCGAACTCCCTCACCGGACTCGACGCCGAATACGGCACCGGCTGGACCCCGACCGGTATCCCGCTGATGACCGGCACCCCGGACGTCAACGGCGACGGCATCCCCGACATCTGGGCGATCACCGGGACCACCAATGGCGGCAAGGTCCTCTTCTACCCGAACAAGCCCGCCTTCGGCGGCACTCCGATCACCGTCATCACCACCGACTGGGGCAGCAAGAAGGCGCTGGGATAACCCCCGGTCCCGCCCTGGTGCGAAACCGGCCCCCGCGTCCGTCCGGCGCGGGGGCCGGCCCTCTTCCCGGAGGTGATGCGCCGGGGCGGCCTACACCAGGCTCTCGCACACCACCGACTCCGACTGCCAGAAGCGGTAGAAGTCGTACCCGCAGGCCGTCTCCGGATCGCCCACGCCCAGTCCCCGCAGGATCGCGTCGACCAGGTCGAAGAAGGCCCGGTTCACCTCGGGGACGAAGAACAGCAGGGCGAAGACGACCAGCAGTCCGTACGGCGCCACGGGCGCGACCCGGCGGCGGGCGGCCGGGGAGAGCCAGGGCTCGATCACGCCGTAGCCGTCCAGCCCCGGAACCGGCAGGAAGTTGAGGATCGCCGCCGTCACCTGGAGCAGCGCCAGAAAGCCCAGGGCGAACTGGAACAGCACGGGAACGCCGTCGAGGCCGCCGAGCCAGAACGGGGCCGTGCACACCACCGCGAACAACGCGTTCGTCAGCGGGCCCGCCGCCGAGATCAGACTGTGCCGCCAGCGGCCCCGGATCCGGCCGCGCTCGATGAACACCGCGCCGCCGGGCAGGCCGATACCGCCCAGGACGACGAAGAGGACCGGCAGGATCACACTGGTCAGCGCATGCGTATAGGCCAGGGGATTGAGGGTGAGATACCCCTTGTCGACGATCGTGACATCGCCGCTGTGCAGGGCGGTGCGGGCATGCGCGTACTCGTGCAGGCAGAGCGATACCACCCACGCGGCGGTGACGAAGACGAAGACGCCGATCCCGGGCGTCGGCAGCCGGTCCGTCCACACCGCCCACCCCGACACCACGCCGATCGCGACGATGCCGAGGAAGACGGGGCTCACCCGGCGGGACGGGGCGGTCGGACTGCTCATGGCGCGGCTCCGGAGGCGTGACGGTGTGATGACCGAACGTACTCGCCGGTACGGGGTGAACGACCGGGCGACGCCCCGGGTTCCGCCACCCCGGCCCGATCCGGGCGGGAGTACGGGGACAATGGCCGGGTGCGTTACTCCGTACTCGGCACGACCCAGGTCCATCGCGACGACGGCACACCCGTACCGCTCGGCGGCGCCCGGCTGCGCGCGCTGCTCGGTGTGCTGGCCCTGCGCGCCGGACGAGCCGTGCCCGTCGGGGCCCTCGTCGACGAGGTCTGGGCGGGCGAGCCGCCGGCCGACGCCACCGGCGCCCTCCAGGCCCTCGTCGGAAGGCTGCGCCGGGCGATCGGCGCCGACGCCGTCGTCTCGGCCGCCGACGGGGGCGGCTACCGGCTGGCCGCCGACCCCGACGACGTCGATCTGCACCGCTTCACCCGGCTCGCGGGCGAGGGCGCGGCCGCCCTGGCGGACGGCGATCCGGCGAAGGCCCAGGCCGTTCTCGACGCGGCGCTGGCGCTCTGGCGCGGCCCGGCGCTCGCCGACCTCCCCGACGCGGGGGCCGAGTCCACCCGCGCGGACACCCGCCGCCGGACGGCCGTACGGGACCGGCTCGCCGCCCTCGTCGCCCTCGGCCGGGCCGAGGAATGCCTGCCGGAACTGGCCTCGGCCCGCGCCGGGGCACCGCTGGACGAGCCGCTGCACGCCCTGTCCGTCCGCGCCCTGCGGGCAGCCGGGCGGCCCGCGGAGGCGCTGACCGCGTACGAGGAGTTCCGCACCCGGCTCGCCGACCGGCTCGGGACCGACCCCGGACCGGAACTGCGACGGCTGTACGAGGAGTTGCTCAGCCCCGAGCGGGCGCGGGACCCCGGCCCTGAGCCGCGACCGGTCCCGGACCGGGGCGGCAGCCGTACCGCGCATTCCCCGCCGCACCCCGGCAATCTGCGGGCCCGGCTCACCTCCTTCGTCGGCCGGGAGGACGACATCGGCGCCCTCCGCGCCGATCTGCGCGGCGCCCGGCTCGTCACCCTGCTCGGCACCGGCGGCGCGGGCAAGACCCGGCTCTCCCAGGAGGTCGGCGCGCGGACCGCCGGGGAGTACCCCGACGGCGTATGGCTGATCGAACTCGCCCCCGTGGACGACCCGCGCAACGTCCCCGAAGCCCTCCTCTCCGCCCTCGGCGCCCGCCAGACCGTGCTGCGCGGCGCCGGAGCAGAGGAGCTGCGGGCCGCCGAACTCTCCTCCGACGACCCGGTGCTCCGGCTGATCGAGCACTGTGGACGCGGCCGCATGCTGCTGATCGTCGACAACTGTGAGCATGTGGTGGGGGCGGCGGCTTCGGTGGTGGAGCGGGTGCTGGAGGGGTGTGCGGGGGTGTCGGTGCTGGCGACGAGTAGGGAGCCGTTGGGGGTGCCGGGGGAGGTGGTGCGGCCGGTGGGTCCGCTGGCGCCGGGGGCGGCGCTGCGGTTGCTGGGGGAGCGGGGTGCGGCGGCGGTGCCGGGGTTCGTTCCGGGGGTGGACGGGGAGGCGTGTGCGGAGATCTGCCGGCGTCTCGACGGGTTGCCGCTGGCGATCGAGCTGGCGGCGGCCCGGCTGCGGATGCTGACCCCGCGCCAGATCGCGGACCGCCTCGACGACCGGTTCCGGCTGCTGACCGGCGGAGCCCGTACCGTACTGCCCAGACAGCAGACCCTGCGCGCCGTCGTCGACTGGTCCTGGGACCTCCTCGACCACGCCGAACGCACCGTCCTGCGCCGTCTCTCCGTCTTCGCCGGCGGCTGCGACGCCCTGGCCGCCGAAGCCGTCTGCGGACCCGACAGCGGCACCGGCCCGCCCGACGTGCTCGCCGTCCTCGGCTCCCTCATCGACAAGTCGCTGGTCGTCGCCGAGCCCTCCGACGGCCCCGACGGGTCCGTGATGCGCTACCGCCTCCTCGAAACGGTCGCCGAGTACGCCGCCGAACGGCTCGCCGATGCCGGGGAACGGGACACCGTCCAACACCGACACCTCGTCCACTTCCGCGAACTCGCCCGGACCACCGACCCCCTGCTGCGCGGCCCGCGTCAACTCGCCGCCCTGCGCCTGCTCCACCAGGAGTACGAGAATCTGCGCACCGCCCTCCGCCGGGCCGTCGCCGCCCGCGACGAGGAGGAGGCGCTGTGCCTGGTGATGTCCCTGGCCTGGTACTGGCAGTTGAAGGACCTGCGGTCGGAGAGCCACCACTGGAGCACCGCCACCCGGGAACTGGGCCCCGACCCCTTCGCGCCCGGCACCCCGCCCGCCGGACCCGTACCGGAACGGTTCACCGACACCCCGCCGCCGAAGGCGGCCCCGCAGCTCGCCGAGGCCCGGCGCGCCAACGAGCTGCTGCGGATCGTCAGCGCCAGCCGCGACGCCGACGTCTGGACCTCGCCCGAGCAGCTGGCCCGGCTGCGCCGGGTCACCGAGGTCTACCGGCCGGGGCTGCCGCAGCTCTGCCGCTATCCCGCCAGTATGTGGTTCTTCGGCGTCCTGCTCACCGGGGATCTGGAGCGGCTGCGGGAGGTCTTCGACGTCACGGTCCGGGCCTGCCGGGAGTCCGGCTACGAGTGGGAGCTGGCGAGCGTCGTCCAGATGCGGGCCGGCATCGTCGCCAACGAGGGCACCTGGACCGGTGACGCCCTCGGCGACGCCGACGAGGCGCTGGAGATCTTCACCAGGCTCGGTGACGTCTGGGGCACCGCGGAGGCGCTGTCGGCGCGCGCGGAGGCACGTGAGCAGCGCGGCGACCACGCCGGGGCCGCCGAGGACTTCCACGCCGCCGTCGGGCACGCCGGACGCGTCGGCGCCGACGGTCAGGTCGCCCTGCTGCGGGCCCGGTACGGCGCGGCCCTGACGGAGCTGGGCGGAGCGGAGGCCGTCCGTGGCGAGACCATCCTCCGGGAGGTCGTCGAGGCCCAGGGGGACCGGATCCACGAGGCCAACGCGGTCTCCCGGATCCTGCTGGGCCTGTGGCTGGGGCGCACCGGGCGACGGGACGAGGCCCGGTCGCTGCTGGGCGGGGTGGTGGACCTGTTCGGCGGCAGCATGCTGCTGGTCTTCGAGGGGATGGTGCAGGGGTATGTGGCCTGGCTCGACCATCTCGACGGGCGGCACCGCGACGCGCTGGCCGGGGCCGTCGGCGCGCTGCGGGCGGCGATGCAGCCGCTGTGCGCCACGGTCGCCCCGCAGCTCGTCGCGGCCCACGCCGTGACGGTCGCCGGCACGCTGGCCGCCGCCAGGCCGGAGCGGGTGAGGGAGGCCGTCCTCCTGCTCGCGGCGGCCGACGCGCGGCGCCCGGGGGGCGCGCGTCCGCGGTCGGGGTGGGAGCTGGACGCCCGGCTGGGCGTGGAGGCGGAGCTGCGGGCGGCGCTGGGGGACGACGCGTTCACGGAGGCGTACGGGAGCGGCGGCCTCCTCTCGGTCGAGGAGGCCGCCGCCGGGCTGTGACCCGGGCGCGACGAGGTCGCCGGTCAGGTCTTGTCGCGGAACTTGGCGACGGCGATCGGCGCGGTCACGGCGGTGATGACGATGCTCCAGCCGACGGTCATCCACAGGGCCTCGGCGACCGGGCCGCCGTCGATGAGCGCCCGGGCCGCGTCCGCCAGATTGGACAGCGGGTTGTACTCGGTGAACGTCTCCAGCCAGCCGGGCATCGTGTCCGGCGGGGCGAAGATGGACGAGCCGAACTGGAGCGGCATCAGGACGATCATCGCCATGCCCTGGACGGCCTGCGGGGTCTGCATGGCGATGCCCAGCAGGATGAAGATCCACATCAGGGACGCGCCGAAGAGCACGGAGAGTCCCATGGCCGCCACGACCTCGAAGACCGACGTCTTGACCTCCATGCCGAGCAGGAAGCCCATCCCCAGCAGGATCAGCATCGCGATCAGCATCCGGCCGACCTCGACGGTGATCTTCGCGATGAGGACCGACGAGCGGGCGATCGGCATGGACCGGAAGCGGTCCATCACGCCCTTCTTGAAGTCGTCGTTCACGCCGGTGCCGACGGCCATGGCGATGTTCATGCCCATCATCGCCATCAGGCCGGGGACGACGTAGTTGACGTAGTCGTCCTGATTGCCCTTGCCGGAGATCGCGCCGCCGAAGACGTAGACGAACAGCAGGGTGAAGACGATGGGCATCAGCAGGACGTCGAACATGGACTCCGGATCGTTTCTGATCTGGAGGACGTTGCGGCGGGCGAGCGCCCCTATGTGGCGGAGGTGGGCGCGGGGGGAGATCCGGCCCTCGTCCACGAGTTCGGCCGCCCGCCGGCCCGCCGCGGCCTTCGCCGTCTTCTTCGTCGTCGTGACTGCCGGGCCGCGGCCGGGGCCCGTGGTCGTACGCGTTTCGGTGCTCATGCCGCCGCCCTGCTTTCCTTGCTTGCCGCGGTGCCGCCTGCGGCACCGCTGTCGTCCTGGCCTTCGATCTGTTCCGGCGTGCTCGCGGGCGCGCCGGTGATGGCGAGGAACACTTCGTCGAGACTGGGCAGTTGGGTGCCGATGTCGGCGATGTCGAAGCCGCGGTCGGCGAGGACCCCGATCACGGCGGTGAGCTGGGCGTCCGCCAGGAGCGGTACATGCAGGGCGGTCCCGCCGGCGGCCACGGTGGAGCCGCTGACGCCGTCGAGTCCGGTCTCGGCGAGCGCCCGTGCCATCGGGGTCAGATCCGCCGGGTCCACGGGGGTGATCTCCAGGGTGCGGCCGCCGACGCGGGCCTTCAGCTGGCTCACCCCGCCCTGGGCGACGACCCGGCCGCGGTCGATCACGGTCAGTTCGTGGGCGAGTTGCTCGGCCTCTTCCATGTACTGGGTGGTGAGCAGGACGGTCGTCCCCTCGCCGACCATGGTCCGTACCTCTTCCCAGACCTCGTTGCGGGTCCGCGGGTCGAGTCCCGTGGTGGGCTCGTCCAGATAGAGCACCGAGGGCCGTCCGACCATGGAGGCGGCCAGGTCGAGGCGGCGCCGCATACCGCCGGAGTACGTGGCCGTGGCCCGCCGCCCGGCTTCGGTGAGGGAGAACCGCTCCAGGAGTTCGTCGGCGCGTTCCCGGGCGGCCCTGCGGGGCAGATCGAGCAGCCGCCCGATCATGTAGAGGTTCTCCCAGCCGGGCAGTTTCTCGTCCACGGAGGCGTACTGGCCGGTGAGGCCGATGACCCGGCGGAGCGACCGGGGCTGGCGGACCACGTCGTAGCCCGCGACGGTCGCGGTTCCGGCGTCCGGCTTGATCAGGGTGGAGAGGCAGCGTACGAGGGTGGTCTTGCCCGCGCCGTTGGGGCCGAGTACCCCGAGGACGGTGCCTTCGCGGACGTCGAGGTCCACCCCGTCGAGTGCTTTGGTCGCGCCGTAGTGCTTGACCAGCCCCCGCACCTCGACGGCGATACCTCCGGCGGGGCCCGGGGTTTCTTCGATGAGCGTCATGCCGTCCACGATGACGGGCACCACCGACAACTCACCGACAGCCCACCGACAAGCGGCCGACAGCCCGCCGACGGGGGAGGATCGGCGGGCTGTCGTCCGTACCGAGATGGTCAATACTCAGAGGGAACCGAGTACCCCCGCCCAGGGGCCGCGTCGTGGTCCCGATGACTCGGCAGCCTCGCCCCGGGACGGCGAGTGAGCCGAAGGGGCGCGTCGTGGTCTGGAAGGAGAGCGCGCGCCCGGGCCTGCTGGTACCGGGCGGTCTCACCCCGGGACGGCGAGTGAGCCGAAGGGGCGCGTCGTGGTCTGGAAGGAGAGCGCGCGCAGGCCGCGAGGAACGAGTGGCCGAGCACGGTCGACTGAAGAACACGGCTTAAGCGCCCCGGAGGCGAACCGAGCCCTCAGAAAAGGGGGCTCAGTGGAAGGTGTGCTGTTCTTGCGGGAACGTTCCGCCTGCGACGTCGTCCGCGAAGGCCTTCGCCGCGTCGCCCAGGGTCTGTCGCAGGTTGGCGTACTTCTTGGTGAACCGGGGCACCTTGCCGCTGGTCAGGCCCGCCATGTCGGTCCAGACGAGGACTTGCGCGTCGGTGCCCGCTCCGGCTCCGATGCCGATGGTCGGGATGTGGAGGGATCGGGTGACCTCGGCGGCGAGTTCGGCCGGGACGAGTTCGAGTACGAGCGCGAACGCGCCCGCTTCCTGGGCGGCTTTGGCGTCTCGCAGCAGCCGGTGGGCGGCTTCGTCGCCGCGGCCCTGGACCCGGTAGCCCATGGTGTTGACGGACTGCGGGGTGAGGCCGAGGTGGGACATCACGGGGATGCCCGCCTGTACGAGCAGTTCCGTCTGCTGTACGGACCGCTCGCCGCCTTCCAGTTTCACGGCGCCGACGCCGGCCTCCTTGACCAGCCGGGTGGCGTGACGCAGCGCCTGGACGGGGCCTTCCTGGTACGAGCCGAACGGGAGGTCGCCGACGACGAGGGCGCGGGAGGTGCCCCGTACGACGGCGGCCGAGAGGAGGGTCATCTCGTCCATGGTGACCGGTACGGTCGTGTCGTAGCCGAGGTGGGTGTTGCCCATGGAGTCCCCGACGAGGATGACCGGGATCCCGGCCTCGTCGAAGACGGACGCCGTCATCGCGTCGTAGGCGGTGAGCATGGGCCACTTCTCGCCGCGCTCCTTGGCGGCGGCGATGTCGTGGACGGTGATGCGGCGGGTCCTCGTGCCTCCGTACAGCGATGTGACGTTCTTGACGTCTTTGGTGCTTCCGCTGTCGTCGGCGGCTTTCTGGGCAGCCTGAAGCGTCATGACCTACGGCTCCTTATGTCATCTCGTGGCGCCCTGACGGCGTCCCCGGATCACCCCCATGGTGGCACTTCGTGCCGCGCCCTGAAAAGGGCGGGGCGCGGCTCGTCCGGCGGCGCGCCCGGGCCGCTGTCGCCTTCGGGGTCGGCGATCCGTCCCCACCTGGGGGGATATGCGGGAACCGGTGGGCCCGCGCGGGGCGTCGTGGGTGAAGAAGGACCGCCCCGGGGCGGTGGACGAAGTACCGTCATCGCCTAGTGTCAGGGCCGGAGCCCGGTGCGTGACGGCGCGGAGACGCGTGACGGCGCGAGAGGCGGCAAGCAGTCGCGAGAAGCAGTGCGGTAGTGAGGACGGCGACGGATGGTTCAGGCGTACAAGACGGAGACGGGGAGCGGTGGTCCGGAGGATCCGGGGCAACCGGTCGCCGGGTCCGAATCCCGGTTCCGGCGCCTGCGGACCATGGGGCCGTTCCGGTCGTGGCGCGGCGACGGGGGTCCGTGGCGGCGCGGGGCGGTGCTGGCCGGGCTCGCCGTCGCCGTCGCGCTGCTGACGGCGCTGCACGCGAAGGTGCCCAACCGGATAGGCAATCTGGGTTCCCTGTCGGAGACGTTCCTGCCGTGGCTCGCGGTGTTCGCCGTGCCGCCGTTGCTGGTGGCGGCGGTGTGGCGGCGCTCGGGGACGGCGCTGCTGGCGCTGTTGCTGCCGATCGCGGTCTGGCTGAACCTCTTCGGCGGGCTGATCACGGACAAGTCGTCGGGCGGTGGCGATCTGACGGTCGCCACCCATAACGTCAACGCGGGGAATCCCGACCCCGAGGGCACGGCCCGTGAGGTGGCCGGGGCGGGCGCGGACGTTCTGGCGTTGCAGGAGCTGGCGCACGGGCAGGTGGACTCGTACCGGCGGGCGCTGGCCGGTACGTACAAGTACCACTCGGTGCAGGGCACGGTCGGGTTGTGGAGCAAGTATCCGCTGAAGGCCGTCAAGCCGGTCGACATCCGGATGGGGTGGACCCGGGCGATGCGCGCCACGGTCACCACTCCCCGGGGTGAAGTCGCGGTCTACGTGGCCCATATGCCGTCCGTGCGGGTCAAGATGAACGCCGGGTTCACGGCCAACGAGCGCGACAAGAGCGCGGACGCGCTCGGTGAGGCGATCGCGCTGGAGGAGGTGAGCCAGGTGGTGCTGCTGGGGGATCTCAACGGCACGATGAACGACCGGGCGCTACGGGCGGTCACCTCGCAGATGCGGTCCACGCAGGGCGCGGCGGGCGACGGGTTCGGCTTCAGCTGGCCCGCGTCGTTCCCGATGGCCAGGATCGACCAGATCATGGTGAAGGGTGTGGAGCCGGTGGCGTCGTGGACCTTGCCGCGTACGGACAGTGACCATTTGCCGATAGCGGCGAGTATCCGGCTGGGCTGACCGGCCCGCCGTTCGCCGGCCGCCGTCGTCACGAGAGGCCGCCCCGGAGGTCCGGGGCGGCTTTTCGCGGCTCTCGAAGTGAACAAGTTGTTCACAATGCTTCATTGGCAATAAAGCGTTGACGGGTGGGGGTGCGGGCACGTACGGTCCGTGTCATGAACGAGTCCGCCGGTACGACCCCCGATGTCTTCAGCCCGGCCGAGCCCGCCGCGGCGCGGGCCGCCCGCGAGTTCGCCGCCCTGGTGAGGATCGACGAACGCCATGCCGCGACCGGGCCCCGGCGCCGCCGCCATGTGAACCAGCCGATGGTGACCCCGCACGAGGCGGTGGCGCTGACGGTGGCCCTGGCCGCCAATCCGGGGCTGCTGGACGAGGGGGAGCCGGAGGTGGACCGGAGCGATCTCGTGGCCGCCCTCTCCCTGGTCGCCCGGGCGCGCGGCGATCTGGACGTGCTGGAGGAGTCGCTGCTGGCCGTCGCCCACGGGCGCGGGCTCACCTGGCAGGAGATCGCCTTCGGCCTCGGGCTCGGCAGCACCCAGGCCGCCCGGCAGCGCCACGAGCGCCTCAGGGCGCGGGTGGCGGGCCGCGACTGACCCGGCGGGCGGGCGCGTGGGCCCGTACGCGTGTGGGGCCCGTACGCGAACGGTCGCGTACGGGCCCCACACCCACCCCGGCACCCCGCGGCCGCTGGCTCGGATAAACAAATACGTAC
>NZ_JBHYZV010000104.1:0-21451 GCF_042753905.1 Streptomyces sp. NPDC059248
GAGTTTTTGTTGAGCTGGGTTTGTGCGTCCCCGCCGGGGGCCCCCCCCCCCCGGGGGGGGGCCTCCGGCCCGGGTTCTCCTTTACGTACACCGCGGCCCTTTCGCGTAGACTGCTGGGGTTGCTCGGCGAGGGAGGCCGCACCACGGTGCGGCGGTCCGTTATCGACGCGCTCTTCGCATCAGGCGTAGCAGGCCGTTCGCGGCCGGGTGACCAACCGATCCGTCTGTTGTACGAGGAGTGCATATGTCCGAGGTGAAGATCTCCACGACCGTCCGTACGGAGTTCGGCAAGGGCGCCGCCCGCCGTATCCGCCGTGAGGACAAGGTTCCCGGTGTGCTGTACGGCCACGGTTCCGACCCGATCCACCTGACCCTCCCGGGCCACGAGCTGCTGCTGGCGCTCCGTACCCCGAACGTCCTGCTCTCCCTCGACATCGAGGGCAAGAACGAGCTGGCGATCCCGAAGTCCGTGCAGCGCGACCCGCTGAAGGGCTTCCTGGAGCACGTCGACCTTCAGCTGGTCAAGCGCGGCGAGAAGGTCAACGTCGAGGTCCCGGTCAACGCCGAGGGCGAGCTGGCCCCCGGTGGCAACCTGCTGGAGCACGTCCTGAACGCGCTGCCGGTCGAGGCCGAGGCCACCCACATCCCCGAGTCCTTCACGGTCTCCGTCGAGGGCCTGGAGGCCGGTGCCTCCGTCCTCGCCAAGGACATCGCTCTGCCGTCCGGCGTGACCCTGGCCGTCGAGGACGACACCGTCGTCCTGCAGGTCCTGGCCGCCCAGGCCGAGGAGCCCGCGGCCGAGGGCGCCGAGGGCGAGGGCGCCGAGTCCGCGGAGGCGTAAGCACTCCCGGCACACCGCCGTACGGCCGCCGTCCGCGCCCCTTCCCGGGCGCGGGCGGCGCCGTCGCTTTCAGCCCCGCCCACCCCTCCCGAGGGAGAGAATCACCCCATGACGACCGACGCCACCGCCCCCTGGCTCATCGTGGGCCTCGGCAACCCGGGCCCCGGCTACGCGGCCAACCGCCACAATGTGGGCTTCATGGTGGCCGATCTGCTCGCCCACCGCATCGGCGGCACCTTCAAGCGCGCCCAGAAGGCCCAGGCCCAGATCGTGGAGGGCAGGCTGGGCGTACCCGGTCCCGGCAGCCGTCGGGTGGTGCTGGCGAAGCCGATGTCGTACATGAATCTCTCGGGCGGCCCGGTGTCGGCGCTCCTCGACTTCTACAAGATCCCGGTCGCCAATATCGTCGCGATCCACGACGAGCTGGACATCGACTACGGCGTCCTGCGGCTGAAGCTCGGCGGGGGCGACAACGGACACAACGGACTGAAGTCGATCACCAAGTCCCTGGGCTCCGACTACCACCGCGTCCGCTTCGGCATCGGCCGCCCCCCGGGCCGCCAGCCGGTCGCCGACTTCGTCCTCAAGGACTTCTCCGCCACCGAGCGCAAGGAGCTCGACTACTTCGTCGACCGCGCGACGGACGCGGTGGAGTCCCTGGTCACGGAGGGCCTGGAGCGGGCGCAGAGCGCGTACAACTCCTAGCGGGGGCCGGACAACCCCGGGGGCAGGGGGACGGCGAGGTCGATGTCCACCTCGTAGGGCAGGCTGACCTTGAGCCGGTCCTGGTGCAGACCCGCGTGCGCGTAGGCGCCGGTCTGTTCGTCCAGCACGTACACATGGACGACCGGCCGTCCCTCGTCGCCCACCCGCTCGACCCGCCAGAAGTGCGGGATACCCGCCTTGGCGTACTTCTGCGGCTTGGTCTCGCGGTCGCGTCCCTCCGACTCCGGAGAGACGACTTCGACGGCGAGGACGACGTCGGCGGCCCGGAAGGAGGTCTGGTCGACGCTGGTCAGCGCGTCCGCCCGGACGACACTGATATCGGGCTCCGGACCGTTGCGCCGGTCGATGACGACCGTCATCTCGGAGACGACCCAGAGATGCTCCGGCATCGTGCGCAGCAGCCCGGCTTCCAGCAGTCTGATCATCGCGAGGTGGAAGTACCGCTGCGGGCTCACGAGTACCAGACCCCCGTCGATCAACTCCGTGTGCGGCGGGAGGCCCGGCAGAGTCAGCAGATCGTCCACGGTGTACCCGTCCGGGGGGGGCATGGGCCAGCTCTGCCCGGACTCAGCAGTCATGGTTCCTCCCATGGACGGGATCCTGGCCTACCCCTTCCACGTTAGCCGTACGCTTCCGGCGCCATCACCACATCGGGTGATGGCGCCGGAGGCGTGTTGACCTTGAGAGGGCGTGGAGCCGTCAGCCGGTGTTGCGCAGCCCCGCCGCCACCCCGTTGACCGTCAGCAGCAGGGCCCGGGCCAGCAGCGGGTCCGGGGTCTCGCCGCCGGCGGCGGACCGGCGCTGGCGGGCCAGGAGGGAGACCTGGAGGTACGAGATCGGGTCCAGGTAGGCGTCCCGGATCGCGAAGGTCTGCTGGAGTACCGGGTGCGAGTCGAGCAGGCGCTCACCGCCGGTGATCCGCAGGACCTCCCGTACGGTCAGCTCGTGCTCGGCCTCGATCGTCGCGAAGACGTGCTTCAGCTCGTCGGGGACGAGGGTGTCGACATAGTGGCGGGCGATCCGCAGATCGGTCTTGGCCAGGGTCATCTCGACATTGGCGAGGAAGTTGCGGAAGAAGTGCCACTTCTCGTGCATCTCGTCCAGAACGGTGTCGAGACCGGCCTCGCGCAGGGCCTTGAGGCCCGAGCCGACGCCGAACCAGCCCGGGACGATCTGACGGGACTGGGTCCAGCCGAAGACCCACGGGATGGCCCGCAGCCCGTCGAGTCCGGCCCCGGAGTCGGGGCGGCGGGACGGGCGGGAGCCCAGGTGGAGGTCGGCGAGCTGGTCGACCGGGGTGGAGGCGAAGAAGTACGCGGGCAGGTCGGGGTCCTCGACCAGCTTCCGGTAGGCGGCGTGGGCCGCGTCGGAGACCGTGTCCATCGCCGCGTCCCAGCGCGCCAGGGCCTCCCCCGGCTGCCGGGGCGCGGTGTGCAGCGCCGACGCCTGGAGGGTGGCGGCGACCGTCAGCTCCAGGTTCTCCCGGGCCAGCGACGGGATCAGGTACTTGTCGGAGATGACCTCGCCCTGCTCGGTCACCTTGATCTCGCCGTCGAGGGTGCCCCACGGCTGGGCCAGGATGGCGTCGGCGGTGGGGCCGCCGCCCCGGCCGACCGTACCGCCGCGGCCGTGGAAGAGGCGCAGTCGTACGCCGTGCCGGTGGGCGACGTCGCGCAGCCGCCGCTGGGCCCGGTGGATCTCCCACTGGGAGGTGGTGATGCCGCCGAACTTCGACGAGTCGGAGTAGCCCAGCATGACCTCCTGCACATCGCCGCGGAGGGACACCAGACGCCGGTAGGACGGGTCGGAGAGCATCTCGTCGAGGATGACGTCGGCGGCCCGCAGCTCGTCCGTGGTCTCCAGCAGCGGCACGATGCCGATCTTCGCCCAGCCCGCGTGGAGGTCGAGCAGTCCGGCCTCGCGGGCGAGGACGGCGGCGGCGAAGACGTCGTCGGCGCCCTGGCACATCGAGATGATGTACGACTCGATGACCTCGGGTCCGAACCGCTCGAACGCCTCCTTCACGGTGTGGAAGACCCCGAGGGTCTTCGCCCCCGCCGGGTCGAGCGGGGCGGGTGTGGACGCCAGCGGGCGGCGCGAGCGCAGCTCCTTGGCGAGCAGCTTCTGCCGGTACTCGCGCGGCATGTCCGCGTACCGCCACGACTCCTCGCCGAGCCGGTCGAAGAGCTGCCCGAGGGCGTGGTGGTGGGCGTCGGCGTGCTCGCGAACGTCCATCGTGGCGAGCTGGAGCCCGAAGGCGGCCAGGGTGCGCAGGGTGCGGTCCATCCGGCCGTCGGCGAAGAGGCCGCCGCGGTGGGCGCGCAGGGACGTCTGGATCAGGGTGAGGTCGTCGAGCAGCTCGGCGGTGCCGAGGTAGTCCCGGCCGGGCTCGTGGGGGGTGCCCTTGGCGAGTCTGGCCCGGGTGTTCTCCAGCTTCGCCTGGACGCAGGTGGCCTTGAGGCGGTACGGCTCCTCGGCGTTGAGGCGCTTGTAGCGGGGGCTGATCTCCGGCAGCCGCTCCAGGTCCGCCTCCAGGGACGCCAGCAGTTCGTCGGTGGCGCCGGTGTAGCGGATGGAGTTGGAGAGCAGTCCGCGCAGGGAGTCGACGAGGGCGAGGGCGTCGGTGATGCCGTGCTCGTGCTGGAGGATCAGCACGTCCCAGGTGACGTCGGGGGTGACATTGGGGTTGCCGTCCCGGTCGCCGCCGATCCAGGTGCCGAAGGTCAGCGGCCGGGTGCCGGCGGGCAGCTCGACACCGACCCGGGCCAGCTCGGCCGCCAAGTCCTCCAGGACGTCGCCGACGGCGTCGGCGTGCAGCTCGTCGAGGTAGTAGATGGCGTTGCGGGCCTCGTCGGCGGGCTCGGGGCGGACCACCCGGAGTTCGTCGGTCTGCCAGATGAGGTCGATGTTCTCGGCGAGCCGCAGATCGCAGCGGCGCCGGTCGGCGGGCCCGGAGCCGAGGGCGGCGTCGGTCTCCAGGAGCTGGGCGATCCGCCGCAGCTTGTTGAGGACGGAGCGGCGGGCGGCCTCGGTGGGGTGGGCGGTGAAGACGGGCCGGACATTGAGGTTGCGGACGGTGGCCCGCAGATGCTCGGGGTCGGCGTCCTTGAGCCGGTCGGCGGTGCGGGCCAGCAGCCCGCCCTCGGCCGCGCGCCGCTCCCGCATCTCCCGGCCGCGGTGCACCTGCTCGGTGACGTTGGCGAGATGGAAGTACGTGGAGAAGGCGCGGACCAGCTTGGCCGCGGTCGGCAGATCGGTGTCGCCCAGCAGCTCCGCGGCGTTCTCGCCGTCGCTGCGGGTCAGAGCGCGGACGCGCTCGACGAGGTCGAGCAGTTCGGGGCCTTCCTGGCGGACGATGGTCTCGCCCAGGAGGTCGCCCAGTCGGCGGATGTCGGCCCGGAGTTCTGCGCTGGCCGTCGGGGTCTGGTCGGCACTGCTCACAGGTGCTGCTCCTTGCGGTGTTCGAGCACGTCTGGAGGGGTTCTGGAGTCGGCGGACCGCGCTGTCCGGCAGGTCCCAGGATAGGTGTCCCGGCGCTGGGCGCGGTCGAGAGGGGCTCTTGCCGCGGAGCTGTGCGCTGCCATACTTACGATGCCGTAGGTTACGCAGCCGTAGCACGGCTCAGACGCGGACATCTCCGCCCATTCCTCACCCCACAGGGGACCCTTCATGACGACTAGCCCCGATCTGCTCGACGACGCCCCGGGCCCGGAGGCGGGACCGGGTACGGCTCCCGGCCCGCGGCCCGAGGGGGCGGACTCGCCCGACGAGAGCTCCGCCCTGCCCTCCGCCACCCTCGGCGGGGACGAGAAGCGGTCGCTCGAGCAGATCACCCTGCTCCTCTTCATCATCGTCCCTTTCCTCGCCGTGGCCGCTGCCGTGCCGCTGGCCTGGGGCTGGGGGGTGAGCTGGCTGGACCTCGGTCTGCTGGTCTCGATGTACTTCATCGGCTGCCACGGCATCACCATCGGCTACCACCGCTACTTCACCCACGGCTCGTTCAAGGCCAAGCGGCCGCTGCGGATCGCGCTGGCGCTCGCGGGCTCCCTCGCGGTCGAGGGTCCCGTGGTCCGCTGGGTCGCCGACCACCGCAAGCACCACAAGTTCTCCGACGCGGAGGGCGACCCGCATTCGCCGTGGCGGTACGGCGAGACGGTGCCGGCCCTGATGAAGGGCCTGTGGTGGGCGCATATCGGCTGGATGTTCGACGAGGAGCGGACCCCGCAGCACAAGTACGCCCCGGATCTGGTCAGGGACCCGGCGATCCGCCGGATCTCCCGCTACTTCATCCTCTTCACCCTCTTCTCGCTGGCGTTCCCCGCGATCGTCGGCGGTCTGGTGACGCTCTCCTGGTGGGGCGCCTTTACCGGCTTCTTCTGGGGGTCCCTGGTCCGGGTCGCCCTGCTGCACCACGTCACCTGGTCGATCAACTCGATCTGCCACGCGACCGGGAAGCGGCCGTTCCGATCACGTGATCGTTCGGGCAATGTGTGGTGGCTCGCGGTGCTCTCCTGCGGCGAGTCCTGGCACAACCTGCACCACGCCGATCCGACCTCGGCCCGCCACGGTGTCCTGCGTGGCCAGGTGGATTCCAGTGCCCGGCTGATCCGCTGGTTCGAGAAGCTGGGGTGGGCGTACGACGTCCGCTGGCCGACCGCCGAGCGTATCGAGGCCCGTCGCGCCCCGTCCCCCCGGAACGCCGGAGCGGCCGACACGGCATGATGGACGATGTGGCGACCGACGGCAGCAGTACCCGTACCGGGACGAACGAGGCGAACGAGGCGAGCACGGTGACCCCGGCGAAGACCCGAGCACCGGCACGGCGCGGGCGCCGGGTCCGGATGACGGGCGCCGAGCGCCGTGAGCAGCTGCTCGACATCGGTCGCGTCCTCTTCGCCGAGAAGGGCTTCGAGGGCACGTCGGTGGAGGAGATCGCCGCCAAGGCGGGGGTCTCCAAGCCGGTGGTCTACGAGCACTTCGGCGGCAAGGAGGGGCTGTACGCGGTCGTGGTCGACCGGGAGATGCGCCAGCTGCTGGACATGGTGACCGGGGCGCTGACCGCCGGGCACCCCCGGGAGCTGCTGGAGCAGGCGGCCTTCGCGCTCCTCGACTACATCGAGACGTATACGGACGGCTTCCGGATCCTGGTCCGGGACTCGCCGGTGGCGCAGTCGACGGGCACGTTCGCGTCGCTGATCAGCGATATCGCCACCCAGGTCGAGGACATCCTGGGCATGGAGTTCAAGAACCGGGGCTTCGATCCCAAGCTGGCGCCGCTGTACGCCCAGGCCCTGGTCGGGATGGTGGCGCTGACGGGCCAGTGGTGGCTGGACGCCCGCCGCCCGGAGAAGGCCGAGGTGGCGGCGCATCTGGTGAATCTGGCCTGGCACGGCCTCGACGGCCTGGAGCCGAAACCGCGCCTGATGGGCCACCGCAAGAACTGATCGCGGTACGGGGGCGGATCCCGCGGGATCCGCCCCCGCCCCCGTACCCCTCGAAGGTCAGTCCGTGTCCGGTGCCGGGGTGCGGGCGACGGCGAAGATCCGACGGAACGGGAAGACCGTCCCGTGCGGCCCCGGCGGATACGCCTTCCGCAGCAGATCGCGGTACTGCCCGAGGAAGGCGTCCACCGCGTCCGTGTCGGTGCCGAGCTTCGTCAGAACGGGCCGCAGGGCCGTGCCCTTGACCCAGTCGAGGACCGGATCCTCACCGGGCAGCAGCTGGTAGTACGTGGTCTCCCAGGCGTCGGCCGCGCAGCCGAGGCCGGTCAGCCGGTCGAGGTAGTCGGCGGGGTCGAGGACATGGGCGAAGCCCCGGCCGTGGCCCGCGAGCCGGTCGCGCCACTCCGGCAGTCCGCACAGGGTGGCCAGCAGGGAGTGGCTGGGCGCCTCGTAGTTGCCGGGGACCTGGAAGGCGAGGATGCCGCCGGGGGTGAGCGCGTCGATCCAGCGGGGGAAGGATTCGGCGTGGCCCGGCACCCACTGGAGGGCCGCGTTGGAGACGATCACGTCGTACGGCTCGTCCGGCGTCCAGTACGCGGCGTCCGCCGCCCGGAAGTCGAGCCCGCCGCCGCCTGGGGTCGTCCCGGCGTGCTCCTTCTCGGCGAGCGCCAGCATCTCGGGCGAATGGTCGAAGCCGGTGATCAGGGCCGTCGGCCAGCGCTCGGCCAGCAGCGCGGTGACATTCCCGGGCCCGCAGCCGATGTCGGCGATCCGCAGCGGCCGGAAGCCCGCCGCGGGTGGTTCGGGGAGCCGGGCGAGCAGATCGAGGAAGGGACGGGTGCGGTGACCTGAATGGCGAAGGTACTGATGCGGATCCCATATCGGTACGGAATTCACGGTAGAGCCCCCTTGCAGGAACGTAGGGCCGAAGCGGAACGGGGTTCCGGCCCGTCCCTGCCCCACGATCCACGACATTATCTCTTGACGTCAAGAGACTTCATATCGACAGACCCTCTACACTGATCGTCATGGAGGACGAGGTCGATCGACTGGTCGCAGCATGGCGCCGCGAGCGCCCCGACCTCGACGTGGAACCCCTGGAGGTGTTGAGCCGGGTCTCCCGGCTGGCCCGCCATCTGGACCGGGCCCGGCGGATCGCGTTCTCGGAGCACGATCTGGAGCCGTGGGAGTTCGACGTCCTGACGTCGCTGCGACGGGCGGGTGCGCCCTATCAGCTCTCACCCGGCCAATTGCTCACCCAGACCCTGGTGACCTCGGGCACCATGACCAATCGCATCGACAGACTGGCGAAGAGAGACCTGGTCGAGCGGTTGCCGGACCCATCCGACCGGCGTGGAGTGCTGGTCCGGCTCACCCCCGAGGGGCGCGATCGCGCGGATCGCGCGCTCGCCGGGCTGCTGGCCCAGGAGCGCGCGATCCTCGCAGAGCTGTCCCACGCGCAGCGCGCGGAACTCGCGGCGCTGCTACGCCAGCTGACCGCCCCGTTCGACAACATTCCCGGCTAGCTTCACGGCCGGGTCCGCCGGGCCGACCCCGGCCCGGCGGGCGAGGGCGACGGCGGCCAGGGTGGAGTGCACCCCGAGCTTGCCGAGGACGTTCTGCATATGCGTCCGGACGGTGTGCGGTGACAGGAAGAGGCGCTCGGCGACCGCTTTGCGCCCCAGCCCGGCGACCATGCACCGCAGGACCTCGCGCTCCCGCGGCGTCAGCGACTCCACCAGCCGCTCACTCTCCGTCCGGTGCTTGCGGGCGGCCGTCAGCTCCCGCAGGACTCCGGTGAGCAGGGCGGGCGGCAGATGCGTCTCGTCCCGCAGGACGCCGCGGATCACGGCCAGCAGTCGCTGAAGTGAACAGTCCTTGGCGACCCAGCCCGAGGCGCCCGCCTGCAGAGCCAGGGCGGCCCGGCGCGGATCGTCCTTCTCGGCGAGTACGACGCAGCGGACCTCCGGCTGGCCGGAACGCACCCCCGCCACCAGACTCAGCCCGTCGACGAGCCGGTCGGGACCGTCCTCGCCCTCGTCGGCCACGGCCCGGGCGACCGGGGCGCGCGGACCCTGCGGCGGAACCGCGGCGGCGCCCAGATCGGCGTCCACGAGCATCACGTCGAACGGCCGTCCGTCGGCCGCCGCGCGCTCCAGACAGCGCAGGGCCGCGGGGCCGCTGCCCGCGGCGCCGACGTCCACGTCGGGCTCGGCGGCCATGGCCGCCGCGAGCGACTCGGCGAAGATTCGGTGGTCGTCCACCACCAGGACCCGGATACGGACCACAGACACACCCCCTGTGTCGGAGGACGGCTCGATGCGAACACACCGCCCGAGACGGACCGTCAGCCCCTGCGCGGCGGCTGCCGCGCTGTGACTGAATTACCCCACCCCGGGCGTCGTACCCCGCTGTCTCGTCCCCAGATCAACACCGGCCCCCACCGGCGTTGACCATCAGACTACGGACGGTGGGCGGAAGCGGAAGCGTATTTGCAGAACTGATGACCAGCTCTGGGGGATGGGTTGTACTGGAAGGTTACCCATGCGTTGGGAGGGATGCATGGGAAACAGGAGACTCGATCCGGAATCCGGCGGCGGGAGTCGGCGCGGGGCGATCGCATGGTGATGAGGTGGCGGTCGCCGTGACGGGACGGGGATTTCTTGACATGCCGGTCGCGGCGGCAGGAGGCTGGACGGCATGGACCGGCTGATCCCCATGCATCACCAGATACACGGATTCATCCGCCGGTCGCACGGAAGCTCCGGCGGAGCCTGAGCCCCTCCGCCGGAGCGCCTCCCGCTGTGGGGTGCGTGAGCCCCGGGGCCGTTCACCCGGGTGCCGCAGGGCTCGCGCCGCGCGGGTGACCCCCAGCGCCTTGGCTACCCGTGGCCCGGGTCCCGGGACCGGACGCGTCCGGCGTCCACAGGTGCTCTTCGGCCCGCGGCCCGGTGGGTGGCTTGTCGCGCAGTTCCTCGCGCCCCTGGATTCGCTGATCCATGTTGCTGGTGTTGCGCGGGGTCTTGTGTGTGGTCTTGTCGGCAGACCGCTGCTCTGGACCCTGCGGGCTGCCCGTGCGGCGCGGGTTGGTCGGTCGGTCCCGGGGCCACCTCCTCGCCGTCGGCGGAACCCTGGGCCTTGGAAACGGTCACCGTTTCCGTACCGCCGACGGCTGCGGGGGCGACCCCGCACCCGCCCTCCCCACGCATACGAACATGCACCCGTCAGCCCAGGGCCCTCAGATGGCGCCGGGGCCGGAACCGCCTTTTCCTTTCCCCCGTGGCGGGTTCCGGGACGAGGGACAGGTTGGGTGACGCCGGTCGGGTGGATGCGGGGTGGCCCCCGCAGCCGTCGGCGGTACGGCAGCGGTCAGCGTTTCCAAGGTCCCGAGTTCCGCCGATGGCGAGGAGGTGACCCCGTAGCCGACCGGCCCACCCGCGCCGAGCAAGCACCCGCGCAAACCCCCGGAGCAACGGCCACTGAGGCGCAGGAGCAACCCGCACTCGCTAGTGGGCCCCCCGGGACGGGGTTGCCTCGAAGGTGCGGGGGGCGGGGTGGCCGCCACGGGTGAACGCGGACCGGATGGCGTCGGCGACCCCGGGGGACGCGGCGCGCTCCACCAGAGCGATCACGGCGCCGCCGAAGCCGCCGCCCGTCATCCTGGCGCCCAGCGCCCCGGCCGCGACGGCCGCGTCGACGGCCAGGTCGGTCTCGCGGCAGGACACCTCGAAGTCGTCCCGCAGCGACGCGTGGCCCTCCGTCAGGAGGGGGCCGATGCCGGGCAGGTCACCGGCCTCCAGCAGTGCCGCAGCCCGCTCCACGCGGTGGTTCTCGGTGACGACATGCCGCACCAGTGCCCGCGCCCGGGTCGCGTCCGGCAGCCGGGCGAGCGTCCTGTCGAGGCCCTCGTACGGGACGTCCCGCAGGGCGCGGACCCCGAGTTCCCGCGCGGCGGACTCGCAGCCCGCGCGCCGGCGCCCGTACTCGCCGTCCGCGTGTGCGTGCCGTACCCGGGTGTCGACGACGAGGAGCGCGAGACCGGCGGCCGCCGGGTCGAAGGGGAGGTACCGCCGGGACAGGTCGCGGGTGTCGAGCAGGATCGCGTGCCCGGCCCGGCCGCACGCGGAGGCCGTCTGGTCCATGATCCCCGTGGGCGCGCCGGTGTAGACGTTCTCCGCCCGCCGGCAGAGCCGGGCCAGCTCCGCCCGGTCCGCAGCGAGTTCGCGGAGCCCGTACAGCCCGGTGAGGGCGAGGGCCGTGGCGACTTCCAGCGCGGCGGACGAGGAGAGGCCCGCGCCCGCGGGGAGGGTGGAGGTGTAGGCGAGGTCGGCGCCGCCCACGAGATGTCCGGCGTCCCGGAGGGCCCAGACGACGCCCGCCGGGTAGTCGGTCCAGCCGCGCGGCCCGTACCCGGGGGCGAGGTCCGCGACGGGCAGTGCGACCGGGCCGCCGAAGCCGCCGTCGGAGCGGAGGGTCAGGATCCCGTCGTCGCGGCGCGTGCCGGTGACGGTGACGCCCTGCCGCAGGGCGAAGGGCAGCACGAGGCCGTTGTTGTAGTCGGTGTGCTCGCCGATGAGGTTGACCCGGCCGGGCGCGGTCCACGCCCCGGTGCGCGGGGCGGTCACGCGGTCGCCACCTCCCGCAGCCGCCGGGCCGCCGTCTCCGGCGGTACGTCGTTCACGAACGCGTCCATCCCGGACTCGGTCCCGGCCAGGTACTTGAGCCGTCCCACCGCCCGCCGCACGGTGAACAGCTCCAGATGGAGGCCGAAGCCGTCCCGGCCCGGGGCCCGGAAGGGCGCCTGGTGCCAGCCGGAGACGTACGGCGTCGGGGGCTCCCCGGGTCCGAAGAGCCGGTCGAAGCGGCGCAGCAGCTCCAGATACAGACCGGGGAACTCCGCCCGGGCGGCCTCGTCGAGCCCCCGCAGGTCGGGGACGCGGCGGCGCGGGTGGAGATGGACCTCGTAGGGCCAGCGCGCCGCGTACGGGACATGGGCGGTCCAGTGCTCCCCGTCGAGGACGACCCGGACGCCTTCGGCCCGTTCCCGGGCGACCACGTCGTCGAAGAGGTTGCGGCCGGTCCGGGCGGTGTGGGCCGCGGCGGTACGGAGCATCCGCTCGGTGCGCGGTGTCACGAAGGGGTACGCGTAGATCTGGCCGTGCGGATGGCCGAGGGTCACCCCGATCTCGGCGCCCCGGTTCTCGAAGCAGTACACCTGCTCGGTCCCCGGCCGGTCGGCGAGCGCGGCGGTGCGGTCGGTCCAGACGTCGAGGACGAGCCGGGCCCGGTCCTCGTCGAGGTCGGCGAAGGAGGCGTCGTGGTCGGGGGTGAAGCAGACGACCTCGCACCGGCCGGTCTCCCCGGCCAGCGACGGGAAGCGGTTCTCGAAGACGACGACGTCGTAGTCGGCGGCGGGGATCTCGGTCGCCCGGCCGGCGCGGGACGGGCAGAGCGGACACGCCTCGGACGGCGGGTGGTAGGTGCGGGTCTGCCGGTGCGACGCGATGACGATCCGGTCCCCGGCGAGCGGGTCCCGGCGGATCTCGGAGCCGGTGGCGACGGGCGCGAGCGGACGGGTGTCGACCGCGGCGGCACGCCCCCGGGCACCCGGCCCCGGTGCGTCGGCGTCGGCGTCGTAATAGAGCAGCTCACGGCCGTCCGCGAGCCGGATCGCGATCTTCCTCACGGCGGATACCCTCTCATCCGCCCCAACAGAAGCCAACACAATCGCCCACGATCCAACAAAACGAGACCCCGGGACCCGGGACCCGTCAGCGGAGCCCTCCCTGGCCCGCCGGCGGGGCCGCACGGTCCAGCAGGCCCGTACGGGCCGCGAGCGCCGCGGCCTCCAGACGGGAGCCGACGCCCAGTTTCATCAGCACCCGCTGGACATGTGTCCGCGCGGTGCTCGGGGCGATGCCCATCCCGGCCGCGATCAGCCGGGTGTCCTCGCCCTCGGCGACCCGGACCAGGACCTCCACCTCGCGCGGGGTCAGCAGCCGCAGCAGCCGCTGGCCCTCGTCGTCGGGCTGGGAGACCGGGTTGAGCAGTTCGGCGAAGGCGCCCTGGAGGAGCGCCGGCGCGACCACCGCCTCACCGGACCGCGCCTTCATCATGGCCCGCTCGACGCCCTCGATCCGCTCGTCGTGGCGGACGTAGCCGGAGGCGCCCGCCGCGAACGCCGCGGCTATGCCCCAGGGGTTGGGTACGGGCCCCAGGACGACCACCGCGACCTGGGGGCGCTCCCGTTTGATCCGTGTCACCGGGTCGAAGACGCCCGGCTCCGCCGGATTGGCGGTGCCCAGCAGGCACACCTCGGGCGCCCGGGAGACCACCAGGTCCGCCGCGCCCGTCACCGGGGCCGTCGCGGCGAGCACCCGGTGCCCGCGCAGTTTCAACGCCGAGGCGAGCGCCTCGGCGTGCAGTCTGTGATCGTCGACCACCATGAGCCGCACGCCCATCGAGCAACTCCCATCCCCCCGGTGCAACCTGCCCCGGCAAGTTACACGGCCTGTTCGACATTGCGTGCCCTGAGTCGGCAGAAGTACCCAAGACTGCCGAATGAGCCACTCAACAGGGTCACTTATGACCATGGCATGACTACCACATGACCAAAAGGCGGCAGCCCGGTGCGGAAACCTCCCACACCGGGCCACTACTGTTCCGCTAATCAGCCTTCCCCGCAGCAGTACCAAGTCCGCGAAGGGGCGAAAATCGGTCGCCTTTTTAATTTTGCGGCGTGAATGCAATCGCCAGATAACTCTTGTAGCTCGACGTACCGGACTCGCTCATCAGCTCTTCGCTCATGTACAGCCGCCCGTCGACGAACCGTATCTCGGAGTCCCCGATGGACATTTTGCGCTCGATGTCGATCGTCTTCTCCTCGGCCGGATTCCGCATCAGCACCTTCGACGTGAGCGTCGTGCCGTTGATCCTGACGACCTGGCCGCCCTTGCGGTAGGGCGGCTCCTGGTACGCGATGACGGCGTCGCCGTCCATCCGCAGCGGGAACGAGGTGAAGCCCTCGCCCGCGTCCGCGCGGCCCGGCAGCGGCTTCCCGTTGGCGAGGTCGTACGACACGATCTCGTTGGTCCTGCTGTAGCTCTCGCCGCTGCCCTCGTGGGGCGTGGTCGGCAGATAGAGCCGTCCGTTGCCGACGACGACCTTGGTGCAGGACTCGACTTCCGTGGCGGCGCAGCGCGCCTCGAAGCGGTCGCCCGTCGCGGAGATCTTCGCCCGCAGCTTGCCTCGGGCGTCGATGGAGAAGAAGTCGGAGATGCCGTACTTGCCGGTGTCGCCGACGTCGGCCGCCACCACCAGCGGATCGGTACTGACGACGCTGGCGTAGTCCACCCCTGCGGGCATCTTGTACGAGAACGCGGGGCGGCCGGTGGCCGGGTCCAGCTTCTCGACGGAGAGCTGCTTGTCGTCGTAGCCGCCGCAGGCGCGGACGGCGACCAGGGCCGGGCCGCCGCCGTAGCCGCGGTCCTCGCAGTCGCCCTCGGAGGTCGTCGGCTTCCAGCGGACCGCGCCGGTGTTCAGATCGAAGGCGGCGCCGCCGTCGAGACCGCCCGCGGCGACCGTCGTGCCGCTGATGGTGATCTCGTCGAACCGGACCGGGATATCGCCGCGGAGCGGGGAGGTGACCGTCTTGCGCCACAGCAGCTTGCCGCTCGCCATGTCGATCACGCCGACCTCACTGCACGGCTGATAGCGGCCCTCGCCCGACTTGGTGCGCTTCGCGGGCTCGAAGAGGATCGCGGTCTTGTGGTCGGCGGACTGGTGGCGGGAGGCGCCGCAGGTCTGGCCGGGCAGCGGGATCTTCCACAGGGCGGTGCCCTTGTCCCGGTCGTAGCCGGTGATCTCCGCGATGCCCGGCTTCACGAACGCCTTGTCGGTGACCCAGGAGCCCTTGAAGTCGGAGACGTCGGGCGTCGGCGGCTGGTCGACGATGAAGCCGAGCCGGGAGTCGGGATTGTCCGGAACGGTCTCCTCGCCGCCGTTCGTACCCTCCTTGCCGTCGTCGCCCTTCTTCTTGCCGCCCTTGGTGCCGGAGTTGCTGGTGGTGTCCTTGCCGTCGTCGCCGGTGGCCGCGTACAGCACTCCGCCACCGATGATCAGCACCACGGCGGTGGCCGCGGCGATGATGATCTTCGCCTGGGTGCCGAGCTTCTTCCGGCCGGGCGGGGTGGGGGCCGGGGGCATGGGCTGTGCGGGGTAGCCGTAGCCCTGGGGCTGCCCGGGGTAGCCGTAGCCGGGCGGCTGACCGTACGGCTGCCCTGGCTGCGGGCCGGGGGCGTACCCGGGCTGTCCGGGCTGTCCGGGCTGTCCGGGCTGTCCGGGCTGTCCGGGGTAGCCGAACCCGGGCTGGGTCGGCGGCTGCTGCGGATACCCGTAGCCGGGCGGCGGCGCGGGAGGTCCCGGGGGCGGGGCCGGCGGGCCCGGGGGCCGGGGCGGCTGCTGGGGCTGCTGCGGCGGGCCGAAGCCACCGGGCGGCGGGTCCTGCGGCGGGCCGAAGCCGCCGCCCTGCGGGGGCGGTCCTGACGGCGGCGGAGGCGGGGTCGGCGGCTGGCTCATGGCGGAACACCTCGGGGCGGGAACGGTCGGATGGAACGGCGGGCGGGGCCTGCCGGAAGCGGTGTCGACGGCGGGGCGCGGCCGCGCGGGCCGGCCCGTCTTCAGAGGGCGTCGGGGGCCGTCGGGGCCGTCAGGGGCCGAACGCCAGCATCGTCGGGGCCTTCAGCTCTTCCTCGTCGTTGGGCGCGCTCACCCGGCCCGCCGCGATGTAGACACGGCCGTCCTGGTAGAGCAGCCGCGCGGAGTAGAAGGAGTTCTCGACCCCGGCCGCCGCCTTCGGGTGCCGCAGCACGGTCTTCGGCGCACCGCCGCCCGGTGCGAGGGTGGCGACGGCGCCGCCCGCGTCGTACGAGGGCTCGCGGTAGACGACCAGGTCGCGGCCCTCCATCCGGAGCGGTACGACCGGGGTGTCGCCGCCGGAGGGGGCCCGCCACTTGGCGCGTCCGGTGTTCAGGTCGAAGGCGACGACCTGGTTGGCGCCGCCCGCCCGGACGGGCTCGGTGGCCAGGTAGAGGGTGCTCGCGTCGGCGGCGACGCCCGTACAGCCCTCCAGGTTCTGGCCGAAGATGACCGACGAGCCGCCGCAGCCGACCCGGAAGCGGTCCTTGCCCCCGGCGATCTGGGAGCGGACCGTGCCGTCCGGCTTCAGGGCCACCACGGTCCACTTCTTGGGCTCGCGCTGGACGAGGGAGACCACGATCGGGTCGGCGGAGTAGACCTTGTCGACCTCCCAGCCCTCCGGCGCCGCGAAGGTCCACTTCGCCTTGCCGGTGGCCGGGTCGACCTGCTGGAGCTGGTGCTTGGGCTTCTTGTAGTCGGAGGTGGGGCAGCTGACAGCGGCCAGCAGCCGCGCCCCGCCCGCGTACGCGAACGGCTTGCAGCCGCCGCGCGGACCGGCGAACAGCCGCTCGCCGGTGCGCATCGAGAAGCCGTACGACACCCCGGTGGCCCCGGCGGCGAGGGTGTCGCCGCTGATGGTGAGGGTGTGGTCGGACATGGCGAGGAAGCCGCGCTCGTCCGGTATCTCGGTCTTCCAGCCCACCTTGCCGGTGGTCAGGTCGATCAGCCGCAGATCGCGGCAGCGGGCACTGTCCGCCGCGCCGTCCTTGACGCCGACGACGATGGCGCCGGACGCGGAGGTCCGGGGTGTGGCCGAGCAGACCTCCTGCTCCAGGGGGAGGGTCCACTTCTTGGTGCCGTCGACTGCCGAGTAGCCGACGACCTGCTTGTACATGGCCTTGACGACGGTGTCGCCCCGGACCCAAGGGCCGTGGACGTCGGCGCCGTTACGCGGCAGGTCGACATCGTTCTTGGTGAGGAAGAGGGTCCGGGCGTCGCCGGGCGCGCGGCCCGCGTTGAGGTCCTGGCCGCCCCGGCCGCCGCCGCCCTCGATCTCGCTGCCCCGGCCGGCACCGGCGGACGAGGGCGATACGGACGGCTCCGAAGGACCGGCCGAAGGACCGGCGGACGTCTCCTTCCCGTCGCCCTTGCCGTCGCCGTCGTCGTCGAGGAGGACCCAGGTGCCGCCGCCGGCGACGAGCAGCGCCGCGACGGACGCGGCGACGACGACGGTCGTACGGCGCCGGCCGGAACCGCGGCCGGCGCCGGGGCCGGTGGGGCCGGGGCCCGTGGGTCCGGCGCCGTACGGGCCTGCCGCGTCGGGCCACTGATAGCCGGGCTGCTGGTACGGGCCCGGGGCCGCGGTGGGCATCGGCGGGGTCTCGGGCGGTGTCTGCGGATAGGGCGGCGGAGTCGGTACGGGGCTCTGATACGGCCCCGAGGCGTACGGCGGCGCGTCGTAGGGCGACGGCGGCGGGGCCTCGTACCCGCCCTGACCGTACGACGCCCGCGGATTCGGGTCCGCCGGGTGATAAGGGGACGTACCGCCCTCCGCGTCGTACGGGTATCCGTACCCCTCGTCCCGGGGCTGCTGCCGCGGATCCCCGGCACGGGGATCGCGAGGGGCTTCGTAGCCCCCCGGCGGCTGTTGGCTGGGCGGCTGAGACATCAGCGCATCCCCCTTCGTACGGTCCTGGGTCCGACGGCCTCCCCCGCTTTTCCGGTGCGCGCGCGGCGCGCTGTCGGCAGGTACCCGTATCCCGGAAAGGAGCGTTCCGGACCTGGAGCCGTGTCTCACGGCAGTCGAGCGGAGCTTCTTTCTATCACCCGGGCCGGTTCCCGAAAGGTGCCGGTCCGCCCCTGTCACCAGGGGCGGACCGGCTTGTGACGGCGCCGTTATGAAGCCTGCACCCGACCCTCACGGACGACCCTCACGGACCGGTCGGCACCGGCCCTTCCGGGTCGCCGGCGGACCGGCTCAGACGTCGTCGGCCAACTCCATCCAGCGGCCTTCGAGTTCCTCCCGCTGCCCCGCGAGCTCCCGCAGTTCGGCGTCCAACTTCGCCACCTGCGCGAAGTCGGTGGCGTTGGCGGCGATCCGGTCGTGGACCGCGGTCTCCTTCTCGGCGAGCTTGTCGAGCTGCCGCTCGATCCGCTGCAACTCCTTCTGCGCGGCTCGCAGCTCACCGGCCGACTTGGCCCGGGTCTCGGGCGCGGCGTCGGCCTTCCGCTCGGCGGGAGCCGCCGGGGCCCCGGCCTCGACCGCGTCGCGCCGCCGCTCCAGATACTCGTCGATACCGCGCGGCAGCATCCGCAGGGTCTGGTCGCCGAGCAGGGCGAGCACCCGGTCGGTGGTCCGCTCGACGAAGAACCGGTCGTGCGAGATGACCACCATCGATCCGGGCCAGCCGTCGAGGAGGTCCTCCAGCTGGGTCAGGGTCTCGATGTCGAGGTCGTTGGTGGGCTCGTCGAGGAAGAGGACGTTCGGCTCGTCCATCAGCAGCCGCAGCAGCTGGAGGCGGCGGCGCTCACCGCCGGAGAGGTCGCCGACCGGCGTCCACTGCTTCTCCTTGACGAAGCCGAACTGCTCGCACAGCTGGCCCGCCGTCATCTCCCGGCCCTTGCCGAGGTCGACCCGGTCGCGGATCTGCTGGACGGCCTCCAGGACCCGCAGGGCGGGCGGCAGCTCGGTGACGTCCTGGGAGAGATACGCCAGCCGTACCGTCTTGCCGACGGTGACCCGGCCGGCGGCGGGCTGCTTCTCGCCCTCCGTCTCGGCGGCCTCGGCGAGCGCGCGCAGCAGGGACGTCTTCCCCGCGCCGTTCACCCCGACCAGGCCGATCCGGTCGCCGGGGCCGAGCTGCCAGGTCAGATGCTTGAGCAGCACCTTGGGTCCCGCCTGGACGGTCACGTCCTCCAGTTCGAAGACCGTCTTGCCGAGCCGGGCGGAGGCGAACTTCATCAGCTCCGACGTGTCGCGCGGCGGCGGCACATCGGCGATCAGCTCGTTGGCGGCCTCGATGCGGTAGCGGGGCTTGGAGGTCCGGGCCGGGGCGCCGCGCCGCAGCCACGCCAGCTCCTTGCGCATCAGGTTCTGCCGCTTGCTCTCCTCGGTGGCGGCGATCCGCTCCCGTTCGGCGCGGGCGAAGACGTAGTCGCTGTAGCCGCCCTCGTACTCGAAGACCGCGCCCCGCTGGACGTCCCACATCCGGGTGCAGACCTGGTCGAGGAACCAGCGGTCGTGGGTGACGCAGACCAGCGCCGAGCGGCGGGCCCGCAGATGGGC
Organism: Streptomyces sp. NPDC059248; assembly: GCF_042753905.1. Classification (NCBI taxonomy): domain Bacteria; kingdom Bacillati; phylum Actinomycetota; class Actinomycetes; order Kitasatosporales; family Streptomycetaceae; genus Streptomyces; species Streptomyces sp. NPDC059248. The sequence continues at coordinate 19,211 of NZ_JBHYZV010000104.1, forward strand.
GGCGAGCCAGGCGATGCCCTCGACGTCGAGATGGTTCGTCGGCTCGTCGAGGACGATCAGGTCCTGGTCGGCGATGAGCAGCTTGGCAAGCGCGATCCGGCGGCGCTCGCCGCCGGAGAGGGGGCCGATGACGGTGTCGAGGCCCTCGGGGAATCCGGGCATGGACAGCCCGCCGAAGAGTCCGGTCAGTACGTCGCGGATCTTGGCGCTGCCCGCCCACTCGTGGTCGGCGAGATCGCCGATGACCTCGTGGCGAACGGTGGCCTCGGGGTCGAGGGAGTCGTGCTGGGTGAGCACCCCGAGCCGGAGCCCGCTGTTCTGGGTGACCCGGCCGGTATCGGGATCCTCCAGCTTGGCCAGCAGCCGGATCAGGGTCGTCTTGCCGTCGCCATTGCGGCCCACGACCCCGATACGGTCGCCTTCGGAGACGCCGAGGGACACCGAGTCGAGCAGGGCACGGGTTCCGTACACCTTGCTGACAGCCTCGACATTGACCAGATTGACGGCCATTTTTCTCCTGCGTAGGGGCGGGTGGATCGGCCTCCCAGGGTAGTCGGCGCACGGCCCGCCGGTGGCGGGGCGGTACGGACCGCCCGCCGGGCCCGCCGGTGGGCCTCCGGCCGGTCCGCTCAGGCCGCCGGTGCCGCGGGGCGGACCCGGCGGCCCGCGCGTTCCACCAGCAGCCAGCCGACGAGGGCCGCGGCGACGGCGGTGGGGGCGGTGACGGGGATCGCGATCAGCGTCGCGGACTTCCCGTCGAGCAGGTCGTCGTACCCGACCATCGAGATTCCCAGGACGCCCAGCAGGCAGAGGGTGATCCCGACGGCGGCCAGCGGTCCTCCGGTGCCTGTGCCTGTGCCGGTGCCGGTGCCGGTGCCGGTGCCGGTCGTCGCGGTGGGCCGCGCGGGCGCGGGCTTCGCGGGGCGTTCGAAGCGGCGGAAGACGGCGACGAGGACCGTACCGACGGCAGCGGCGGCGGCCAGCCGGACCGGGGTCTGCGCCCACCAGGCGCCCGACGCGGGCTCCGGCAGGGCCGCGCCGACTCCGAGCAGGGCCCCGTACACGGCCAGCAACGCGGTCAGGTGCCACAGGAACGCGGTCATCGCGACCCCGTTCGCGGCGATCACCCCGCGCCAGACCCGGGCCCGCCCGGCGAACCGGGTCCCCGGGCCGCGCAGCACCTCGGCCGCGCCGATCAGCCACAGGCCGTGGGCGAGGAGCGCGAGCGTCGGCGGGGCCATGTTGGACACCTTCTCGCCCGGCATCCCGACCATCGAGAGGGGGTAGGGACCGAGGGCAACCAGGGCCGCGGCGGCGGCGAGACCGGTCCCGGCGAGGAGCGCGGGCCGGGTGATCCGCCCGTCGGCGCGGAGGAAGCCCAGCTGGTGGATCGCGAGCCAGACGAAGGCGAAGTTCAGGAATTCGGCGTACGGGAGACCGGCGGCGAACCGGGCCGTGTCCACGGCGACGGCGGCGACGGCCAGTCCGCCGAACGCGGCCCAGCCGTAGCGCTCGTGGAGCCGCAGCAGCGGCGGTGTGAAGGCGACCATCGCGAGATAGATCCCGATGAACCACAGCGGCTGGGTGACGAGCCGCAGCGCCACCCCGGTCAGCCCGTCACCGCCGCCCGCGAGCTGGATCACCAGCGCCAGCGCGGCCCACACCAGGACGAAGACCATGGTGGGCCGCAGCAGCCGCTGGAGCCGGGCCCGCAGGAAGTCCGCGTACACGGAACGCCCGGGGGCACGGCGAGTCAGCGACCGGTACGACAGGGCGTGGGCGAACCCGCCGACGAAGAAGAACACCGGCATGATCTGGAGGACCCAGGTCAGGACCTGCAACGCGGGTACGACGGCGAGCAGATTGCCCACCTCGCGGGCGCCGTCGTCGGTCACCACGACCACGGCCATCAGCCAGTGCCCGAGGACGACGACGCCGAGGGAGAGCACCCGCAGCAGATCGGCGTAGCGGTCGCGCCCGGCGGGGGTGGCGTCGGCGAGCGCACGGACGGAAGCGGTTTCGGCGGCCATGCCGGCCATGCTCGCCGCCGGGACGGGCGCACCGTCAGGGCGCGGCTACTCAGGTCCGCCCTGAGTACCCGCCGGGTCCCGTCCGGCGCCCGCAGGTAATTCGCCGGGTGCGACCGCGTCGTCGCTGGTCGCGCAGTTCCTCGCGCCCCCAGGGCCTCCGCCTTGGCGGTCCGGCTGAGCCACGGGGTCCAGGGGCGCGAGGAACTGCGCG
>NZ_JBHYZV010000105.1:0-21150 GCF_042753905.1 Streptomyces sp. NPDC059248
GCTCCGGAGCCGTACCGCCGCTCCGCACGGGTCCGCCCCCGGCCGGCCCGAGGGGCGGGGCGGGGGCGGAGCCGGAAGCGGGGGTCAGCCGACGAGGCCCTCGGCCATCTCCTCGGTCAGGCTGGACTCCGTACCGGGGATGCCCAGGTCCTGGGCCCGCTTGTCCGCCATCGCCAGCAGGCGGCGGATCCGGCCGGCGACCGCGTCCTTCGTCAGCGGCGGGTCGGCGAGCGCTCCCAGCTCCTCCAGGGACGCCTGCTTGTGCTCCATCCGGAGCCGTCCGGCGGCGGCGAGGTGCTCGGGCACCTCCTCGCCGAGGATCTCCAGGGCCCGCTGGACCCGGGCGCCGGCCGCCACCGCGGCCCGCGCCGAGCGGCGCAGATTGGCGTCGTCGAAGTTGGCGAGCCGGTTGGCCGTGGCCCGTACCTCGCGCCGCATCCGGCGCTCCTCCCAGGCCAGCACGGACTCGTGCGCACCGAGCCGGGTGAGCAGCGCCCCGATCGCGTCCCCGTCGCGGACGACGACCCGGTCCACCCCCCGGACCTCGCGTGCCTTGGCCGCGATGGAGAGCCGCCGGGCCGCGCCGACCAGGGCCAGCGCCGCCTCGGGGCCGGGGCAGGTGACCTCCAGCGACGAGGAGCGGCCGGGCTCGGTGAGCGAGCCGTGGGCCAGGAAGGCGCCGCGCCAGGCCGCCTCGGCGTCACAGGTCGCCCCGGAGACCACCTGGGGCGGCAGGCCCCGGATGGGGCGGCCCCGGCCGTCCACGAGGCCGGTCTGGCGGGCCAGCTGGTCACCGCCCGCGACCACCCGGACCACATAGCGCGAGCCGCGGCGCAGCCCGCCGGGGGCCATCACCATCAGCTCGGAGCCATGGCCGAAGATCTCCAGGATGTCCCGCTTGAGCCGGCGCGCGGCGATCCCGGTGTCCAGCTCCGCCTCGATCACGATCCGCCCGCTGACCAGGTGCAGCCCGCCCGCGAACCGCAGGATCGCCGAGACCTCCGCCTTTCTGCAGCAGGTCCGGGTGACGGGAAGCCGGGAGATTTCGTCCTTCACCGCTGCCGTCATCGCCATGGGCCGATCCTTCCATGCATCCGAAAAATACGGTCGTACGCGGCGGCCAGCAGCTCCGGGTCGTGCTTCGGAACCGGCCCGGGGCCCTCGCCCTGGGCAAAGGCCCCACCGGCGACCGCCACGGGCGCGAGTTCGACCGCGGCACCGAGGCGTTTCGCGGCGTCGGCGAGGGAATCGCGGTCGGGCACGGCGGCCTCGTCGGCCAGCACCACGTCCAGGGTGAGTTTAGGCGCGTGTCGTCCCAAAACCTCCAAATGACGCTGCGGGGAGAAGCCATCCGTTTCGCCCGGTTGCGGGGCCAGATTGAGCGACAGAACCCGGCGCGCCTTGGTCTCCACCAGCGCGTCCAGCAACTCCGGCACAAGTAGGTGGGGAATGACCGAGGAGAACCAGGAACCGGGTCCGAGAACCACCCAGTCGGCGTCAAGGACGGCGGCCACGGCCTCCGGTACGGCGGGCGGATCGGACGGTACGAGATGGACGGACTGGACCTCCCCGGGGGTGAGGGCGACGGTCGCCTGGCCCCGGACGGTCCCCAGCTCGTCGGGGCGGTCCGGGTCGTGCCCCCGTACCAGCGCCTGCAGCTCCAGCGGTACGGCGGACATCGGCAGCACCCGGCCGTGCGCGCCGAGCAGCTTGCCGACCAGGTCCAGGGCCTGGACATGGTCGCCGAGCTGCTCCCACAGGGCGACGATCAGCACATTGCCCACGGCGTGGTCGTGCAGCTCGCCCCGGGAGTGGAAGCGGTGCTGGATCACCCGGGCCCAGGTCTGGCCCCAGTCGTCGTCGCCGCAGAGCGCCGCCAGCGCCTTGCGCAGATCTCCCGGCGGCAGGACCCCCAGCTCCTCCCGCAGCCGTCCGCTGGACCCGCCGTCGTCGGCGACCGTGACGACGGCGGTCAGATCGCCGGTGATCCGGCGCAGGGCGGCGAGGGACGCGGACAGGCCCCGGCCGCCGCCGAGGGCGACGACCTTGGGCTGGGCGCCCCGTTTGCGCGGTCCGGCGGAGGCGCCGAACCGGCGCAGCCGCCGCAGGCGCAGGGAGTGTCCGGTCACTCGCGCCCCATGTCCCGGTGGACGACGACGGTCTCGACGCCCGCGGAGGAGAGCCGGGCGGCCAGCTTCTCGGCGGTGGCGACGGAGCGGTGCTTGCCGCCGGTACACCCCACGGCGACCGTCACATAGCGCTTGCCCTCACGGCGGTAGCCTCCGGCGATCAGCTGGAGCAGCTCGGTGTAGCGGTCGAGGAACTCCTTGGCGCCGGGCTGGTTGTAGACATAGTTCGACACCTCCTCGTTGAGGCCGGTGAAGGGCCGCAGCTCGGGGACCCAGTGGGGGTTGGGCAGGAAGCGCATGTCCACCACGAGGTCGGCGTCGACCGGCAGGCCGTACTTGAAGCCGAAGGACATCACGGTGGCCCGCAGCTCGGGCTCCTCGTCGCCCGCGAACTGGGCGTCCATCTTGGCCCGCAGCTCGTGGACGTTGAGGCTGGAGGTGTCGATCACCAGGTCGGCGTCGCCGCGCAGCTCGCGCAGGAGGTCCCGCTCGGCGGCGATGCCGTCGACGATCCGGCCGTCGCCCTGGAGTGGGTGCGGCCTGCGGACGGACTCGAAGCGGCGGACCAGGGCGTCGTCGGAGGACTCCAGGAAGACGATCCGCCGGGTGACCCGCTTGGCGTCGAGATCGGCGAGGGAATCGCGCAGATTGTCGAAGAAGCGGCGGCCGCGGACGTCGACGACGACCGCGATCCTGGCCACGTTCCCCTGGGAGCGGGCGCCCAGCTCCACCATGGTGGGGATCAGGGCCGGCGGGAGGTTGTCCACCACGAACCAGCCGAGGTCCTCCAGGCATTTGGCGGCGGTGCTGCGCCCCGCGCCCGACATACCGGAGATGATGACCAGCTCCGGGATGGCCGCCTCCGTGCCGCCTCCGTGTTCGTTGACCGTGCCCGTACTCACGTCTGCCACTCCGTCTGTGTGGTGCTTGTTCATTCCGTGTCTCCCCCGTCGTCCTCTTCCATGATCTCTCCGGTCGCGGTGTTCACGGCAGGGGCGGCCGGTGCCGCGCGGGCGAGGGCCACGACCACCGATTCGGCGGTCTTGCGTCCCATGCCGGGAACTTCGCAGATCTGCTCGATTGTGGCCCCTTTGAGCCGCTTCACCGAGCCGAAATGCTTGATCAACGCCTGTTTCCGGGTCTCGCCGAGGCCGGGAATCGCGTCGAGAGGGCTGGTACGGATGCGTTTGGTCCGTTTGGAGCGCTGATAGCGGATGGCGAAATCGTGTGCCGTGTCACGGACGCGCTGGAGCAGATACAGCCCTTCACTGGAGCGCGGCAGCACCACCGGGTCGTCGTCGCCGGGCAGCCAGACCTCCTCCAGACGCTTGGCGAGCCCGCACACCGCGACGTCGTCGATCCCCAGTTCGTCGAGGGCCCGGCGGGCCGCGGCCACCTGGGGCGCCCCGCCGTCCACCACGACGAGCTGCGGCGGATACGCGAACCGCCGGGGCCTGCCGTCGTCGTCGCGGTCACCGCTCCCCGTACCGCCGCTGTCACCTCCGGTGGCCCCGCCGTCGCTCCCGGCCACGGCCGGGGCGGTCCCGGGGCCCGGGGCGCCCGGCCCGGTCACGGGGGCGTCGTCGGCGCCGATCCACTCCCCCGTCCGGTCCTTCTCCGCCAGATAGCGGCGGAAGCGGCGGCCGATCACCTCGTGCATGGCCCGGACGTCGTCTTGGCCCTCGAAGCTCTTGATCTGGAAGCGGCGGTACTCGCTCTTGCGCGGCAGCCCGTCCTCGAAGACCACCATCGACGCCACCACGTCCTGGCCCTGGAGGTGGGAGATGTCGAAGCACTCGATCCGCAGCGGCGCCGAGTCGAGCCCGAGGGCCTCGGCGATCTCCTCCAGCGCCCGGGAGCGGGTGGTCAGATCGCCGGCCCGCTTCGTCTTGTGCAGCGCCAGCGCCTGCTGCGCGTTCCGCTCCACGGTCTCCATCAGGGCCTTCTTGTCCCCGCGCCGGGGCACCCGCAGGGACACCTGGGAGCCCCGCCGCTCCGCCAGCCACGCGCCGACGGCCTCGGGACCGGCGGGCAGGGCGGGCACCAGGACCTCCTTGGGCACGGCGTCGCCGCGCTCCTCCCCGTACAGCTGCTGGAGGGCGTGCTCGACCAGCCCGGCCGTGTCGACGGCCTCGACCTTGTCGGTGATCCAGCCGCGCTGTCCGCGGACCCGGCCGCCGCGGACGTGGAAGATCTGGACGGCCGCCTCCAGCTCGTCCTCGGCGACCGCCATCAGATCGGCGTCGGTGGCGTCGGCGAGCACCACGGCGTTCTTCTCCAGGGCGCGCCGCAGGGCCGTGATGTCGTCGCGCAGCCGGGCCGCGCGCTCGTACTCCATCTCCTCGGCGGCGTCGGCCATCTGCGTTTCGAGCCGGCGCAGATACGTTCCGGTGCGCCCGGCCATGAAGTCGCAGAACTCCTCGGCCAGTTCGCGGTGCTCCTCGGGGGTGACCCGGCCGACGCAGGGCGCCGAGCACTTGCCGATGTACCCCAGCAGACAGGGGCGGCCCTTCTGCTGATGGTTGCGGAGGACCCCGGCGGAGCAGGTGCGGACGGGGAAGACCCGGAGCATCAGGTCGACGGTCTCGCGGATGGCCCAGGCGTGGCCGTACGGACCGAAGTAGCGCACGCCCTTGCGCTTGGCGCCGCGCATGACCTGGACCCGGGGGAACTCCTCGTTCAGCGTGACGGCGAGATAGGGGTAGCTCTTGTCGTCCCGGTACTTGACGTTGAACCGGGGGTCGTACTCCTTGATCCAGGTGTACTCCAGCTGGAGCGCCTCGACCTCGGTGGAGACCACCGTCCACTCCACGGACGCCGCCGTCGTCACCATCGTGGCGGTGCGCGGGTGCAGATTCGCCACGTCCTGGAAGTAGTTGGCGAGGCGGGCGCGGAGGTTCTTGGCCTTCCCGACGTAGATCACCCGGCGGTGCTCGTCGCGGAACCGGTAGACCCCCGGGGAGTCGGGGATCTCTCCCGGCCTGGGGCGGTAGCTGGAGGGGTCTGCCATACCGTCCACCCTACTTGCGGCCACCGACACCGCGGGGGCCGGAGGGCCTGCGGCGGGGCCCCGCCGCGGGGGAGCGCGAAGGGGCCCCGCCCGCGTCGTCCGGCCGGGGACGTGCCGGGTCCGGGTGCGCCCGCCGCCCCGCCGCGGCAGCGGGAGCACCCGGACCGGGGCCGGGTCAGGCCTCCCGGGTGCGGCGCAGCCGCCGGGCCGCGATACCGGCCAGGGCGAGGGCGACCAGGCCGCCCGTCCCGGCCGCCACGGCGGTGGTGGTGTCCCGGCCGCCGGAGTCGGCGGGGGCCGCCCGCCCGGGAGCCGCCGCGGGGCCGTAGCCGCCGGCCGCGCCCTTCTTCGCGTACCCGGACCCGGGCAGTTTGTCGCCGTACGCAGCCGACACCCGGTCCCGGTAGGCGGCCAGGGTCGTCCCCCGCGCCCCGACGGCCCGTACCGCGTCCTGGTCGAGGGGCAGCACCCGGCCGCCCCCGGTGACGTACCAGGCGTCCGTCTGCGGCTCGCGGAACACCGTCCCGCCGGGCAGCTTCGCGGCGCCCGCCCGCGCGTACCGGAACTCGTCGTCGCCGGTGGCGATGTTCACCACCTCCCAGCCGGAGCCGCCGCGGGCCGCCCACACCGACGCCTTCTGCCCGTCGGACGCGACGGCCGGGGTGGCGAGGAACTCGGCCCGTGCCACCGGGGCGCCCGCCTTGCCCGCCACGAACTCCGGTGACAGGAGGTAGACGGGCACGGTGGCGCCGTCGGCACGCGGGGCCGCGGCCGAACGGGCCACCGCCCCGTCCCGGGCGAAGAACCGGGAGAGCGTGTCGAGGGTGGCCGGGGAGGTGGCGGCGGCCCGCGCCGCCGTCAGGTCGCCCGCGGCGGCCGGTACGGGTGCCGGGGCGGGCGCGGCGGCGGAGGCCGTACCGGTGAAGGTGCCCAGGGCTCCGAGAGCCAGGCAGACGGCGGCGCCCACGACGAGGGCCGCCCGGCGGTTCCCGGTCTCGGAAACGGTGCCGGATTCGGTGCCGGACGCGGTGCCGGTCGGGCCGCCGGAGGTGGAGTCGTGGCCGGTGAGGGGGGTCCGCGGCATCGCGCTCACGCTCCGATCCGGTAGAGCGAGTGGGTCCAGGAGAAGGAGTTGTTGTTGACGTACCAGGCGTGGGAGGCCCAGTTGTAGCGGGAGCTGGAGGGCCATGGATCGGCCCAGTAGACCCAGCTGTTGGCGGTGTCGTACCCGTAGATCACATGCATATGGCCGCCGCCGCTGGACCACTGGATCCGGGTCTCGACCGGCCGGTTGGCGTTGATCTCGGTCTGTACGGCGGTGTAGCGCAGCCAGTCGCCGATGTACGAGCCGGGGCTGATGCCCGCCCACCGCAGCCCGGTCTGCACCGTGCCCAGGGTGGCCTGATTGTTGGGGCACTGGGTGTTCTGGGCCCGGTTGAAGGCGGCGTTGCAGAACTGGTTCTGGGAGTAGTTGCGGCCGTAGAAGGAGGCGATGCTGTTGCCCGCGGCGGCCCAGCACCAGTTGGTCTTCTCCTGGGCCTGCATCGTGATGTCGAGCCGCTTCCAGGCGAGTGCGCCCGGATCGGCGGAGGTCGCCGCGGCGGGCGCGGCGGGTGAGGGCCCCGCCGGGACCGCGGTCGCGGTCGACAGCGGAAGGGTGACGACCGCGGCGAGCACGGCCGCCGCCGAGGCGAGCCGTCTCCTGGTGTTGTTCATACGCGTTCCTCCCGAGGGAAGGGTGGGGGTGGAGGAGCGCGTCCGGACGCTGCCCTTCGAGCGTCCAACCTTGTCGGGGGCAGGTCAACACGCTTCAATGCGGGGGACACGGCGCTGTGAACGCCCCGGCCTGAATGTGAACGGCTCACCCAGCCCGACCTGCGTCGCCGTGCCCGGACCCGGGCGGAGGCGGCGGGAACCGTGAACGTTCACCGGCGGCCGTGCGACCCCGCGCGGGCCCACGCCCCCCGGGACCAGAACCCCGGTACGGAACCCTCACCGGAACGGGGCCACGGGCCCGCGTACGGGTGCGCCCGCCCGACGCCACACCGCTGGAGGTTCCCCATGGGTCATACCGAGGCCGATCTGGCGCAGGTGCTGCACACCGGCCCGTTCCATCTGGCGCTGCGGGCCGCGCTCTCGGTGCGCGGGCTGCCGCTCCAGCGCGTCCAGCACCATCTCGCCCACCGGGGCATCAAGGTGGGCGTCACCAGCCTCAGCTACTGGCAGCAGGGCGCCCGGCGGCCCCAGCGGCCCGAGTCGCTGCGGGCCGTACGGGCCCTGGAGGAGCTGCTCGACCTGCCGGGCGACTCCCTGACCCGGCTGCTCGGCGGCCAGGCATCGGCCGAGGTCGAACGACCGCCGTCCCGTTCGTACCGCTCCCTGCTCGACGTCTCGGACACCGTGGAGGCCCTGCTGGCGGATCTGGAGTGCCCGGCGGACGGCGGACTGCACACGGTGGGCCACCACGAGCGGGTCAGGATCGGGGCCGCCCGCGAACTGCTGGGCCGGGACTCCCAGCTCGTCGTCCGGGCCCACCGGGACGGCGTCGACCGATGTCTGGCGATCCACCACGGCGACCCGGGCTGCGATCCGGCGCGGATCCGGGTCGGCGCGCTGGAGAACTGTCGTACGGGACGGGTGCGCTGGCACCGCGAGAGCGCCATCGTCGTCGCCGAGCTGCTGTTCGACGCGCGGCTGCGGGCCGGGGAGACGTACTTCTTCGGCTACGGCTTCGAGGACGGCACCGGCGGCCCGAGCGCCGAGTACGTCCGGGGCTTCACCTACGCGGGCGGGCAGTACGTCCTGCAGGTGCGGTTCGACGAGGGCGCGCTGCCGGTGCGCTGCCGGCGGTTCGCCCAGGCCACCACGGGGGCGCCGCGCGGCGGCCGGAACGATCTGACGCTCAGCGGTCGCCACCGGTCGGTCCATCTCGCGGAGCAGGGGGTGCGCCCGGGGATCCTGGGCATCGACTGGGACTGGGAGTGACCGCCGGCGGGGCCCGCGGGCCCGCCGCCGGGGCCGGGGCCGGGGCTGTCAGTCCTGGGTTCAGGCGCCGGGGCCCGCGATCAGCTTGCCCTCGCGGACGGTGACGGGGACCTGGGGCAGCGGTACGGTCGCCGGGCCGTTCAGGGCCTGGCCGGTGGTGACGTCGAAGCGGCTGCCGTGGCAGGGGCAGTTGCCCTCCACGCCCTCCACCTTGTCGAGGGCGCAGCCCGCGTGGGTGCACTGGGCGCTGAACGCCTTGTACTGCCCCTCGGCAGGGCAGCTGACGACGAGCCGCTGCTCCCGGTAGAGCCGGGCGCCGCCGACGGGCACGGCGTCGGCCGCGCCGAGGTCGACGGGCGCGGTCGGAGTGGGGACCTGGGCGCGGCCCAGCTTGGACTCGGTGGAGCAGGCGGCGACCCCCAGGCCGGCGGCGCCGGCGAGGGCGGCGCCTTTCAGCACGGTACGGCGGGCGGAGGGGGTGGCGGACATAGCGGCTCCACGGTTCGGGGACTGCCGGGCGTACGGGCGGCCGGACCGGCGGTCGGGCAGACGAAGGCCGGACACGGGGACCCGGAAGGACCGGGTCCGCCGGACCGGCCGACGGTGACGGATCCGACGATACCGGCGCGTCCCCGGCACCCCGCGCGCGGGCTCCCCGCACCCCCGACCGGCGATGGGCTACGTTCGGAGCCATGATCGTCGTCGCCGGAGAGGCTCTGATCGACCTGGTCCCCGTGGCACCGCCGGAACCGGGCGCGCCGCTTCCCCCGCTGGCCCCCCGGCCCGGTGGCGGCCCCTACAACACGGCGATCGCCCTGGGACGGCTCGGCGCCCCGGCCGCCTTCTGCTCCCGGATCTCGGCGGACGGCTTCGGGGACGCGCTGCTGGGCGGGCTCGCGGCGGCGGGTGTGGACACCTCGTACGTCGTCCGGGGCCCCGAGCCGACGACCCTGGCGGTCGCGGCGGTCGGTCCCGACGGCTCGGCGGGCTACACGTTCTACGCCCTGGGCACGGCGGACCGGCTCTTCGAGCTGCCGCCGCCGCTGCCGGAGCGGACCCGGGCGGTGGCCTTCGGTACCTGCTCCCTCGTTCTGGAGCCGGGTGCCTCCGCCTATGAGGCGCTGCTGCTGCGGGAGGCCCGGCTGGGGCGGTGCGTCCTGCTCGACCCCAATGTGCGGCCCGCTTTGATCCCGGACGCCGACGCCTATCGGAAGCGGTTCCGTTCCTGGCTGCCGTACGTCTCCCTGCTGAAGCTCTCCGAGGAGGACGCCCGGTGGCTGGGCGGGGTGCCCGAGGGACCGGGCGCGGTGGTGCTGACCCGGGGCGCCGGGGGGCTCACGGTCCGTACCCGGGGCGGGACGCGGGTATCGGTCCCGGCCGTCCCGGTCGAGGTCGCCGACACCATCGGCGCGGGTGACACCGTGAACGCGGCCCTGCTCCACGGGCTGGCCGCGCGGGACGCGCTTTCGGCGGCGGGGCTTGAGGCCCTGGGCGCGGACGGCTGGCGCGAGGTCCTCGCCCTGGCGGCCCGGGCCGCCGCCGTGACCTGCTCCCGCCCGGGCGCGGAGCCCCCGTACGCCGCCGAGCTGTCCTGACCCCGGGGTCGCCGCGGGACCGGGCGCCTCCCCCTCACGCCTAAGGGCCCGTACGGATGTCCGTACGGGCCCTTAGGCGGTCCGGGCCCCGGATCTCGCCCCCGAGGCCCGGACCTGGCTACGCCTTGCGGGCGCGGGCCGCCGTCTTCTTGGCGGCGCGCTTCCTGGGCGCGGTACGGGCCCGGGGCACCGCCGCGTCGCTGACCCGCTCGGGGTCGAGGATGTCCCGCAGGAACTTGCCGGTATGGCTGGCCGGGACGCCCGCGACCTCCTCGGGAGTGCCCTCGGCGACCACCAGGCCGCCGCCGCTGCCGCCTTCGGGACCCATGTCGACAACCCAGTCGGCGGTCTTGATCACATCGAGGTTGTGCTCGATGACGATGACCGTGTTGCCCTTGTCGACCAGCCCCGAGAGCACCGTGATCAGCTTGCTGATGTCCTCGAAGTGGAGACCGGTGGTCGGCTCGTCGAGCACGTAGACCGTCCGCCCGGTGGAGCGCTTCTGCAGCTCGGAGGCGAGCTTGACGCGCTGCGCCTCACCGCCGGAGAGCGTCGTCGCGGGCTGGCCGAGCCGGACGTAGCCCAGGCCGACCTCGTTGAGCGTCCTGAGGTGGCGGGCGATCGTCGGCACCGCCTCGAAGAAGGCGAGGGCCTCCTCGATGGGCATGTCGAGCACCTCGGCGATCGACTTCCCCTTGTAATGGACCTCCAGCGTCTCCCGGTTGTACCGCGCGCCGTGGCAGACCTCGCACGGGACGTAGACGTCCGGCAGGAAGTTCATCTCGATCTTGATGGTGCCGTCGCCGGAGCAGTTCTCGCAGCGTCCGCCCTTGACGTTGAAGGAGAAGCGGCCGGGCTGATAGCCCCGGACCTTCGCCTCCATCGTCTCGGCGAAGAGCCTGCGGACATGGTCGAAGACACCTGTATAGGTCGCCGGGTTGGACCGCGGGGTGCGGCCGATGGGCGACTGGTCGACATGGACGACCTTGTCCACGAGGTCGTCGCCGTCGACCCGGGTGTGCCGCCCGGGCACCGACTTGGCGCCGTTCAGCTCGCGCGCCAGATGGGTGTAGAGGATGTCGTTGACCAGGGTGGACTTACCCGATCCTGAGACCCCGGTGACGGCGGTGAAGACACCGAGCGGGAACGAGACGTCGAGGTCCTTGAGGTTGTTCTCCCGGGCGCCGCGGACCGTGATCCGCCGCTCCGGGTCCGTGGGCCTGCGGATGTCGGGGGTGGCGATCGCCTTCTTGCCGGACAGATACTGTCCGGTCGCCGAGGCGCTGTTGGCCAGCAGTTCGGCCAGCGGGCCCGAGTGGACGACCTTGCCGCCGTGCTCCCCGGCGCCGGGGCCGATGTCGACGACCCAGTCGGCCACCTTGATGGTGTCCTCGTCGTGCTCCACGACGATCAGGGTGTTGCCCATGTCCCGCAGCCGGACCAGGGTCTCGATCAGCCGGTGGTTGTCCCGCTGGTGGAGGCCGATCGACGGCTCGTCGAGCACGTACAACACACCCACCAGGCCGGAGCCGATCTGGGTGGCCAGCCGGATGCGCTGGGCCTCGCCGCCGGAGAGGGTGCCCGCGGCGCGGTTGAGGGAGAGGTAGTCGAGACCCACGTCGACCAGGAACCTCAGCCGCTCGTTGACCTCTTTGAGGACCCGCTCGGCGATCTTCTTGTCGCGGGCGGACAGCTTCAGCCTGCCGAGGAACTCGGCGCATTCACTGATCGACATCCCGGAGACCTCGGCGATGGAGCGGTCCATCACCGTCACCGCGAGGACGACGGGCTTGAGCCTGGTGCCCCGGCAGGTGGGGCACGGCGCCTCGCGCATATAGCCCTCGAAGCGCTCCCGGCTGGAGTCGCTCTCGGCCTCCTGGTGCCGCCGCTGCACGAACTGCACGGCGCCCTCGAAGGCCGGGGTGGTGTAGGCGCGCTCGCGCCCGTACCGATTGCGGTAACGGACCTCGACCTGGGTCTTGTGGCCGTACAGCAGGGCCTTCTTGGCGCGCTGCGGGAGCCCGCCCCACGGCATGTCGGTGGAGAAGCCGAGGGCGTCGGCGAGACCGCCGATCAGCCGGCCGAAGTACTCCTTGGTGTGGCCGTGGGACCAGGGGTGGATGGCGCCCTCGTCGAGGGACTTGTCCGGGTCCGGGACGATCAGCTCGGCGTCGACCTCCATCCGGGTGCCGATACCGGTGCAGTCCGGGCAGGCGCCGAAAGGCGAGTTGAAGGAGAAGGAGCGCGGCTCCAGCTCCTCGAAGGAGAGGTCGTCGTAGGGGCAGTACAGATGCTCCGAGAACATCCGCTCGCGCTCGGGGTCGTCCTCGGCCAGGTCGACGAAGTCGAGGACGACCATGCCGCCGGAGAGCCCGAGGGCGGTCTCCACGGAGTCCGTGAGCCGCCGCTTGGCGCTCCCCTTGACCGTGAGGCGGTCGACGACCACCTCGACGGTGTGCTTCTCCTGCTTCTTCAGCTTCGGCGGGTCGGAGAGCTGGATCGTCGCCCCGTCGACCCGGGCCCGGCTGTACCCCTTGGTCTGGAGGTCGGCGAAGAGGTCGACGAACTCGCCCTTGCGCTCGCGCACCAGCGGCGACAGCACCTGGAACCGGCTGCCCTCGGGCAGCTCCAGCACCCGGTCCACGATGGCCTGCGGCGACTGCCGCGAGATGGGGCGGCGGCACTCGGGGCAGTGCGGCTTGCCGATCCGGGCGAAGAGCAGCCGGAGGTAGTCGTAGACCTCGGTGATCGTGCCGACGGTGGAGCGGGGGTTGCGCGACGTCGACTTCTGGTCGATCGAGACCGCGGGCGAGAGCCCCTCGATGAAGTCCACGTCCGGCTTGTCCATCTGCCCCAGGAACTGGCGGGCGTAGGACGACAGGGACTCCACGTAACGGCGCTGGCCCTCGGCGAAGATCGTGTCGAAGGCGAGCGATGACTTGCCCGACCCCGAGAGCCCCGTGAACACGATGAGGGAGTCACGGGGGAGGTCGAGCGAGACGTTCTTGAGATTGTGCTCGCGAGCGCCACGGACGATGAGACGGTCGGCCACGCCGGGTCCGCACCTTTCTTGAGTGATCAGGTCCTGAACGAGGGCACCGGCCCCTGAACGGAGGCACCGGCCACGGACCAGACCGTTCCAGCCTACGGGGGTCGCCGGGGGAACGGGGCGGAGCGGCGGACTCCCCCGGCACTGCGGGGGCCGTCCGGGCGGGCTCCGTACCGATGCCCGACAACCAGGATGCCTCGACCCAGGCTATAGCACGTGCATTCGATTTATCTCGGCCCGCAACCGTCTTCACCCGATCGTGTGGCGAGGGCCTCCCCGGGACTATCGTCGGCCGCATGATCGATCCCATGCGCGACCTCGCCCTGCTGCGGGCGGCCACCGAGCGCCTGCTCGTCACCGCCCAGGCCCTCGGCGGCGCAGCCGTCACCGGAGACAACGCTGCGCTCGCCGGACCGTCACTCCTCCCCGGCTGGACCAGGGGCCATGTCCTGGCCCATGTCGCCCGGAACGCCGACGCGCTCGTCAACGTCCTCGAAGGACGTCCGATGTACGCGAGCGCCGAGACCCGCGACGCCGAGATCGAGCGCGACGCCCACCGGCCGCTGGACGTCCAGCTCGCCGACATCCGCGACAGCGCCGCCCGGCTGCACGCCGTGGCGTCGCTCCCCGCCGACTGGGACCGTACGGTCGCCCTGCGCAACGGGGTCACCGACCGGGCCGCCCGGATCCCCTTCCGCCGGCTCGTGGAGGTCGAACTCCACCATGTCGATCTCGGCGCGGGAGTCGGTCTCGAAGACCTTCCGGAGGAGTTCCTGCTCCGCGAGACCGCGTTCCTGGCCGAGCGCTTCACCGGGCACCCGGACGTACCGCCGACCCGGATCACGGCCGCCGGCGGCCTCGGGACCTGGACCACGGGACGGGCCCCCGAGGGCGCGGCGTCCGGTGGGGCCCCGGAGAAGGAGCTGACCGTCGAGGGACCCCCGGCGTCCCTGGTGGGCTGGCTCGCCGGACGCCGTACCGCCGACGCGGCGCTCACCGCGACGGCGGCGGACGGCTCCCCGGCCGCCCCGCCCGCGGTGCCGCCGCTGTAGCCGCCTCCGCCGCCGTCCGGCCCGCCCCGGCGCCCGGGGCGGGCCGGATAGGCTGAGTCCCATGACGTACAGCGGAGTGGTGAAGGTCGGCGGACCCGCGGATGTGCACGAGCTGACGGGCCTGATGATCTCCAAGGTCGCCGTCGGCCCCATGGACAACAACAGCTATCTGCTGCGCTGCCGGGCCACCGGGGAGCAGCTGCTCGTCGACGCCGCGAACGACGCCCCCACCCTGCTCTCCCTGATCGGGGACGACTCGATCGCGTCCGTCGTCACGACCCACCGGCACGGCGACCACTGGCAGGCGCTGGCAGAGGTGGTGGCGGCGACGGGTGCGCGGACGTACGCGGGCCGTGACGACGCCGAGGGCATCCCCGTGGCCACCGACGTCCTCGTCGACGACGGCGACGAGATCACGGTCGGCCGGGTCCGGCTGACCGCCCGGCACCTCGTGGGCCACACCCCGGGCTCCATCTCCCTGGTCTACGACGACCCGCACGGCCATCCCCATGTCTTCACCGGCGACTGCCTCTTCCCCGGCGGGGTCGGCAACACCCGTCAGGACCCGGCGGCGTTCGACCGGCTGATCGGGGACGTCGAGACCAAGCTGTTCGGCCCGCTCCCCGACGAGACCTGGGTCTATCCGGGGCACGGCAAGGACACCACCTTGGGCGCCGAGCGCCCCCACCTCGCGGAGTGGCGCGCGCGGGGCTGGTGACCCCGCCGCCCGGGATGGGGTCCGGTCGGCGGGGCCACCAGGTCCGTGCCGCCCGGTGTCATCCGGGGGCGGTGTGCGCCCACGGGGGCAGCGTGACCGTGACCACGAGACCGCCGCCGTCCCGGGGGCGGGCGGTCACCGTGCCGTCGTGGGCGCGGGCCACCGCGCGCACGATGGAGAGGCCGAGCCCGGCGCCCTTGGCGCTGATCACCCGGTCCCGGCCGAGCCGCCGGAACGGTTCGAAGAGCGTCGGTACGTCGAACGGGGCGACCAGCGGTCCGGTGTTCACCACCTCCACCACCGCCCCGCCGTCCGGTGCCGCGCGGCTGGCGACCCGTAAGGTGCCGCCGGGCCCGCTGTTGTGCCGGATCCCGTTCTCCACCAGGTTGTGCACCAGCCGTTCGAGGAGCAGGGCGTTGCCGCTGGTGGGCGCCTCGGCGGTCTCTTCGTGGACGGTGACCCCCGCCGCCCCGGCCTCGGCCGCGGTCTGGCCGACGACATGCGTGACGATGTCCGCCATGTCGACCGGCAGCCGTTCGGTGACCTCGTTCTCCGAGTCGGCGAGCAGCAGCAGCCCGCCGATCAGCCGTTCGTGCCGCAGATTGATCTCCAGCAGGTCCTCGCCCAGCCGTTGTACGTCCTCGGAGGCGGTTCTGCGGTGCATGGCCACCTCGACGAGGGCCCGGCCCAGGGTGAGCGGGGTGCGCAGTTCGTGGGAGGCGTTGGCGACGAAGCGGCGCTGCCCGTCGAAGGAGCGGTCCAGCCGTTCGACCATGGTGTCGAAGGTGTCGGCCAGGTCTTTGACCTCGTCCTGCGGTCCGGAGAGCGCGATGCGTTCATGCAGTCCGCGCCCGGCGGCCGGGGCCGCCGCGATCCGTCGCGCGGTCTCGGTGACCTGACGCAGCGGGGCCAGGACGCGCCCGGCGACGAGCCAGCCGAATCCGGCCGCGACCCCGCCGACGACCACCAGGACGATGCCGCCCTGGCTGAGGAGGCTGGTGGCCGCCGCGTCGTTCAGGGCGTCCTGCTGCCGCTTCAGGGCCACGGCGGTGTCGGGGAGCCTGGTCCGTTCGCCGTCGACGGTGATGAACCGTTCTTCGGGTTGCGCCCGCGGCGTACCGGGCGACGGGGTGCCGGTGGGCGCCTTCTCCACGGTGTCGATGAACTTGGCGCCCTTCGGGACCTGCTGCTCGAACAGGACGTACGTCACCCCGAGCAGCACCACCCCGGCGGCCATGAACAGGCCGCCGTAGATCAGGGTCAGCCGGGCCCTCAGGGGCAGCTTGTCGGGGCGCGGGAGACGAAGCCGCCGAGGGCGCGCCACCGGGCCACGTGGCCGGGGGCGCCGCCTCCGGCCGCGTACCGGCACGCCGGTTTCCCCGGAGGGGGCCGTAACGGCGGGGGTGTCCGCGTTCCTCGCGGTGTTCCGGCCGGTCATGCGATGCGGTAGCCCGTTCCGGTCACCGTCTCGACCACCGGCGGGCCCCCGAGCTTCCGCCGGAGCTTGAGCACGGCGAGCCGTACGGCACCGGTGAACGGGTCGGCGTTCTC
Organism: Streptomyces sp. NPDC059248; assembly: GCF_042753905.1. NCBI lineage: Bacteria > Bacillati > Actinomycetota > Actinomycetes > Kitasatosporales > Streptomycetaceae > Streptomyces > Streptomyces sp. NPDC059248. Next base: position 16,090 of record NZ_JBHYZV010000105.1, read on the forward strand.
GTCCCACGCCTTCTCCAGCAGCTGCTCGGTGGAGACCGCGGCCCCTTCGGCGCGCAGCAGTTCGGTGAGGACCGCGAACTCCTTGGGCGACAGGGGGACGTAGCGGCCGTCCCGGAACACCTCCCGGCGCGCCGGGTCGAGCGTGATCCCGGCCCGGCGCAGCACGGGCGGCACCGCGGGCCGGGAGCGGCGGCCGAGCGCCAGGACCCGGGCGGCGAGTTCGGGGAAGGCGAAAGGCTTGGTGAGGTAGTCGTCGGCGCCGATACCGAGGCCGCCGACCCGGTCGGCGATCTCCGCGGCGGCGGTGAGCATCAGGACCCGGGCGGTGGTGCCGGTGCCGACGACGGCCCGGCAGACCTCGTCGCCGTGGACGACGGGCAGATCGCGGTCGAGGACGACGACGTCGTAGTCGTTGACGCCGACGCGCTCCAGCGCCGCCGCGCCGTCGTGGACGACGTCCACGGCATGGGTCTCGTCGCGCAGCCATTCGGCGATCGCGTCGGCGAGCCTGGGCTCGTCCTCCACCACCAGTACGCGCATCGCACGTCCCTCCCCCGGGTCGACGGGTCCCGACGGCACCCCCGTGGGCGTCGGGCTCATCGCCATGGTGACCCCGTTCGCGTTTCCAGCGCGTTAGTTTCCGGCGGCCGGTGTGCGTGATACGTGATGGCCGCGGCCGGCGGTGGCCGGATCCGTACCCCCGTGGCGTACTCGGGCCGGGCAGGAAACCGGATGGAAACGGCGCCCCGCGTTCCATCGGTCGTCGAAGGGCCGGTACCGACCGGCCCTCGGTACGAGGAGTTGCGACGATGCGAGCACTCACCCGCGGGGGTCCGGCCGCCGGGGCGCTGGCCGCCCTGGCGCTGGCGCTGGTGCTGACCGGCTGTGGATCGGACGGCGGCGAGAAGAAGGTGGCATCGGCCCCGTCGGCGAAGGGCGCGGCCGGGGGGTCGGAGGGCGGCGGCTCGTCCGGCGGGGACGGCAAGGACGGCGCGTCCGGGATGGACAACAAGGAGAAGGCGCGGAAGTTCGCGGAGTGCCTGCGGAAACAGGGTCTCGACGTCTCCGATCCGGATGACGGCAAGTTCACCATGAAGGGGAACGGGCTGCCCAAGGAGAAGCTCGACAAGGCGGCGCAGGCGTGCCGCGAGTTCCAGCCGCAGGGCATGGCGGACGGGAAGAAGCCCGACGCCAAGATGGTCGAGTCCATGCGGAAGTTCGCCGAGTGCATGCGGAAGAACGGCGTGGAGAAGTTCCCCGACCCCGGTTCCAGTGGCGGGATCCAGATCGACGGGAGCATCACCGAGGACGCCGACTTCAAGCCCGCCGAGGAGAAGTGCCGGGCCCAGATGCCCAAGGCGCCGGGGAAGAAGGACCTCGATGGCTGAGTCGCCGGCGGGACGCGCCGGGACCGGTTCCGGCCGGCCGGACTCGTATCGTACGGAGCCCGGCACCACCGGCCCGCACGGTACCCAGCCCGGCGCCACCGGCCCGCATATGACGGAGCCCGGCACCGCCGACGCGGATCCGGCGTCCACCACGGCCCGGCTCCGGCTGCCTTCGGGGGTCCGGAAGTCCGCCGGGGGCGCGGAGCCGGAGCCGGCCCCCGGCCCGGAAGGTGTGCGGGACACCCCTTCCCCTCCGGCCGGCCGGGGCACACGGCGCCGCAGGAAGCGCGGCCGCCGGATCGCGGCCGTCCTCACGGTCCTCGCCGCCGGCGGCGCGGTGGCCGTCGCCGGGCTCGGTCTCGGCGGCGACGCCGACGCGGGCGGCGGGGAGTCGGACGGACTGCCGCCGAACACGGCGAAGGTGACCCGGCAGACGCTGCGCGACATCCAGACGGCGGACGGCGCCCTGGGCCACGGCACCACGTCCGAGGTCACCAGCCGGGTGTCCGGCACATTCACCGCCGTACCGGAGAGCGGGCAGCGGATCACCCGGGGGCAGGAGCTGTACGCGGTGGACGACAAGCCCGTGACACTCCTGTACGGGTCCCTGCCCGCGTACCGCGCTCTCAAAGAGGGTGTCGAAGGCCCGGACGTCCGGCAGCTGGAGCGCAATCTGCGGGCCCTGGGCCATACCGGGTTCACCGTCGACGACGAGTTCACCGACGCGACCGCCGAGGCGGTCAAGGCGTGGCAGGAGGACCTCGGGCTGGAGGAGACCGGCGTCGTGGACCTGGGGCGGGTGGTCTTCACCCCTGCCGCGATCAGGGTCGACGGCCTGGAGGCGGCGAAGGGCGGCGCCGTCCAGATGGGCGGCAAGGTGCTCTCGTACACCGGTATCGCGAAGGCCGTCACGGTCGAGCTGGAATCCAGTGATCTGCGGCTGGTGAAGAAGGGCGAGACGGTCACCGTCGTGCTGCCCGACGGCACCCGGGTACCGGGCCGGGTGGAGAGCGTCTCCACCGTCATCCAGCCCGCCGGCGGCCAGGAGGAGGCGAGCACGAAGGTCGTGGTGGTCGTGGCGCTGAGCGGGGCGAAGGCACAGCAGGCCGCCGGGCGGCTGGGATCGGCCTCGGTCGACGTCGAGTTCGTCTCGGGCACCCGCAAGGACGTCCTGACCGTCCCGGTCGCGGCGCTGCTGGCGTTCTCCGGCGGCGGCTTCGGTGTGGAGGTGGTCTCCGGTACGACGTCCACCTATCTCCCGGTGACGACGGGCCTGTTCGCGGAGGGCCGGGTGGAGATCTCCGGGCAGGGCGTGACCGCGGGGGCGATCGTGGGGATGCCCAAGTGATCGAGCTGACGGAGGTGACCAAGGAGTACCCGGGCGGGGTGACCGCCCTCGCCGGGGTGTCGCTGCGGATCGACCGCGGTGAACTGGTGGGGATCGTCGGTCCTTCCGGTTCGGGGAAGTCGACGATGCTGCATGTCCTGGGCACGCTGGACCGGCCGTCGTCGGGGCGGGTGACGATCGACGGATACGACGTGGGGGCGCTGCCCGACCACCGGCTCTCCGCGTTGCGGGCGAGCCGGATCGGCTTCGTCTTCCAGCACTTCCATCTGGCGGCCGGGACCACGGCGCTCGACAACGTGGCGGACGGGCTGCTGTACAGCGGGCTGCGTCCGGCGGAGCGCCGGCGGCGGGCCGCGGCCGCGCTGGAGCGGGTCGGCCTCGGGCACCGGACGGACCACGAGCCCCATGAGCTGTCGGGCGGGGAGAAGCAGCGGGTGGCCATCGCCCGCGCGGTGGCGGGGGATCCCCCGCTGCTCCTCGCCGACGAGCCGACGGGCGCCCTGGACTCGGTCTCGGGCGACGGTGTGATGCGGCTGCTGCGGGAGCTGAACCGGGCGGGCACCACGGTCCTGGTGATCACCCACGACCGGGAGATCGCGGCATCGCTGCCCCGGCAGGTGCTGCTGCGGGACGGGCTGATGGTCGCGGACACCCGCGACGAGCCGGCCCGGCCGGACGGCGGCGCGGGGCGCGGACCCGCGGACGGGGTGACGACGGGGGGCGCGGGGCCCGCCGTCCGCTCCGGCCCGGCGGGCGGGGCCGACCGGGCCGGTCCGGCGGCTCAGGGCGGTCAGGGCACTCCGGGTGCTCAGGGCGCCCCGGCGGCCCCGGGCGCTCCCACCGGTCCGGGCGACGCGGCGGGGGCGTACCGGTGAGCCCCCGGACCCTCGACCGGGCCGGGGACGTACCGCCCGGCGAAACGGCCGCGGACGGCGGCACCCGCCGTGAACGGCGTGAGCGGCGGGAGCGGCGGGAGCGGCGGGCGGATGCCCGGGAGCTGCGGCCCGCGCGGATGGGTCCCGGCGATGTCCTCAGGGTGGGGGCGGTCGGGCTGCGGACGCGGCCGCTGCGCGCCTTCCTGTCGGCTCTGGGGATCGCGATCGGTATCGCCGCGATGGTGGCCGTGGTGGGGATCTCCTCGTCCTCCCGGGCCGAGCTGGACCGGCGGCTGAGCGCCCTGGGCACCAATCTGCTCACCGTCTCGCCCGGCTCCACCCTCACCGGTGGTGCCGCCCGGCTTCCGCTGGAGGCCGAGTCCATGGTCGACCGGATCGGGCCCGTGACGGAGGTGTCGGCCATCGGGGAGATCCCCGAGACGAAGATCTTCCGGACCGGGAAGATCCCGAAGGCGGAGACCAACGGGCTCGCCGCCTACGCCGTCCGGACGAATGTGCTGACGGCCGTCGCGGCCGAGCTGCGGACGGGCACCTGGCTGAACGGGGCGACGGGCCGCTATCCGGCGGTCGTCCTCGGGTCGGAGGCGGCCGAGCTGCTCGGTATCGGGCGCCCGGGACCCGATGTCCGGGTCCTCGTCGGCGACCGGCTGTTCACCGTCGTCGGGATCCTTGAGCCCGCCGCGCTGGCACCGGAGCTGGACGACGCGGCCCTGGTCGGCTGGCCGGTGGCGGAATCGGCGCTGGGCTTCGACGGGCATCCGACGACCGTGTACACGCGGTCGCCGGAGTCGCAGGTGGAGAGCGTACGGGACGTCCTCGGGTCGACGGCCAACCCGGAGGCGCCCAACGAGGTGGAGGTATCGCGCCCCTCGGACGCGCTGGCGGCACAGCAGGCGGCGGATCAGGCGTTCACGGCGCTGCTGCTGGGCCTGGGGGCCGTCGCCCTGCTGGTCGGCGGGGTCGGGGTGGCCAACACCATGGTGATCTCGGTCCTGGAGCGGCGGTCCGAGATCGGGCTGCGCCGGTCCCTCGGGGCGACCCGGGGCCAGGTCCGTACCCAGTTCCTGGCGGAGTCGCTGCTGCTGTCGGCCCTCGGCGGGCTCGGCGGGGCGGTCCTGGGCTCAGGGGTGACCGCCGGATACGCGGTCTACCAGGGATGGCCGTCGGTCGTACCGCTGTGGGCGGTGACCGGCGGGATCGGTGCCACGCTCGCCATCGGCGCGCTGGCCGGGCTGTATCCGGCGGTACGGGCCGCCCGGCTCTCGCCCACGGAGGCGCTGGCCGCGACGTAGCGGCGCTTTCCGGCGGCGGATACCCGAATACCCGGCTAGACGGCTATACGGAAGGGGTGGGTGCGACGGTCGTCGCACCCCCCCCAGCGCCGTAGGTGCAAATGTACCGGCCGGGGGTCAGGCGGCCACACAGTCCA